>CAZOIE010000323.1:0-2513 GCA_964579905.1 uncultured Planctomycetia bacterium | reverse complement strand
ATTCTTGGATTTTGCAAGCCTATACAGAATCTCTTTATCCCTACAAATAAGAAATGCTCCTAGTATCTTATCAGAAGAAAGATCAACCAGATCCCAGTTGTTTATATACCTTGCGTTTCTTAGATAGAGCTTATAGATCTTTTCCTTATCAGCCTCACTAGCCCTCTCAAATCTGATAACAAGTATTAGAAGAGAAAGTAACCTTTCCTCATGTATAGATGATTTTAATAAAGCTATGATATCGCCAAAACCTATATCCTGGTATTTTTTGGCTATCTTTCTTGTATCAGGCACCTTAACGCCCAGGAATACATCTCCCTCAGCATACTCGCCGGGTCCCGTCTTAAAAAACCTCTGTAAAATTTTTGCCTTTTGCTTGCTTGAATGCTTATCAAGTTCTTTTCTAATCTCCTTCAGGATCATTCTACCTTTCTTCCTTCCTCTGGGACAATGCAAAATCTACCTCGTCACCTATCGTAAGAGCAGTTCTTCCAACCGTACCTGCATTGACCTCTAAAATGTACAGCGCCTTCTTGGTAGGTCGTATGCTAGGGTGCGGACCCTTTTTGTGCGGCTGGGCACTCTCTTTAATAAAGACCACCTTTTTATCCTTGTCTATCCATATTATATCAAGCTCTATAAGTACGTTCTTCATCCAAACAGGATAGATGGCCTCCTTGTCAAACTTAAACAGCATGCCCTCATTATCTTTTAGGTGCTCCCTAAACATAAGGCCCGTCTTACGTTCTTGTCTGGAATCTGCAAGCTCCACATTAAACAGCTCTCCCCGCAAGGAAACAGGTATGCTTTCAGGCTGGCTATAGACAATATTTACCAAGCTCATAAATACGCTGAGAAAAATAACTTTTATGCTTATAAAATGTTTCATTTTTATCTTACTCTTCTAATATAATGGGTATATATGATAACGATAAAATCTACTTCCCGCAAGCTGTATTTTAACAATTTGACCATATCGAAAATTTAAAATACAATATCTCTATGGTTAAAATAGGTAATGTTAAAATTAAAACCAACGTATTCCTTGCCCCCTTATCTGGTTGTACAGACCTATCCTTTAGGCTGATATCCAGGGAGCATGGCGCTGGTTTTTGTTTCTTTGAGATGATAGATTCAAACTCGCTTATCCACAACCACCCAAAAACCCAAACCATGCTTAAGACAAATAAGAAAGATTGGCCTATAGCGGCCCAGCTTCTTGGCTCTGACCCAACCGTAATGACAGAATCGGCTCAAAGGTTATCTGAGATACTAGATCTATCCTTCATCGATATAAACGCCGCATGCCCAGTAAAAAAAGTCCTTAAGAAAAAATCTGGGGCATACCTATTGAAGGATGTTAAATTATTATCCAAGATAATAAACAAGATGTCAAAAAACCTAAAACTACCTATCACTGTAAAAATAAGGATTGTAGAAGACATAAAACAATCCATACATATATCAAAAAAGTGCGAGGATAGCGGTGCATCTTGCATCTTCGTGCATGGAAGGACTCAGCGGGAGGGTTACCGTGGAATCCCTAATTACAGTGCCATAAGGGATATAAAAAAGAATGTGAAGATACCTGTCTTTGGGTCAGGCAATATACTAACGCCTGAACTTGCCAAAAAAATGTTTGTTGTGACAAACTGTGACGGCATACTTGTTGCAAGGGGGGCACTGGGCAATCCATGGATATTTAAAGACATAAAAAATAACAGAAAACCCTCCAAAGCCATAGCAATGTCCTTAAAAAAGAAAACCCTGAAAAAACACCTTTCTTATATAGAAAAATACAAAGAGACAAAACTGCCTGCAAAGATAGGGCTTATGAGGAAGGTAGCTATGTGGTATCTAAAGAGCCTCTTTCACGCATCAAAGATACGAAGAGAGATTTGTTTCTGTAAAAACTATGAAGATTTAATAGGCTTGATTGATAAAGTGTCTGATTAAAAATTAATGCTTCTTATAAAGCCCTATCAGCTCTGCCTTATCGACAATATGAGGTTCCATTTCAACTTCCAAGGTTTCCTTGGCTATTCCCTCTGGTAGGTTAAGCTCGATATCTAAGGCGTACGCTTTGAAAAAATAACGGTGTGTCCCTGAAGGAGGACAAGGCCCGCCATAATATCTCTTTCCAAAATCATTGATTCCACGCTTTCCTGATGTACTTCTTTCTTCGATCTTACTGATAACGGCAATATTAAACACTACCCAGTGAACCCAAGTGCCTCCGGGCGCATCAGGATCATCTACTATAAGTGCCAAGCTTTTAGTAGTGTCTGGTATATCATTTAGAATAAGAGGAGGGCTTATGTTTTCTCCCTGACATGTGTATTTTGATGGAATAAAACCATTATGTTCAAACTCAGGGCTTGTTATTTTCATATCAACCTCCTAATCCAGCAAGATAGACCATCCTGATACCGCGCAGAGGATGGGTCTAACGTCCAAATAACGCCTGGGCTATTAAACCTGCTATAGGTGGAAAGAAAAACACGCTTGCAGTC
>CAZOIE010000322.1:0-2535 GCA_964579905.1 uncultured Planctomycetia bacterium | reverse complement strand
ACTTCACATACTTCATTCCTGGCTGAAAAACTAGCATCTAGCTTGTTGCTTGAGAGAATAAGGGTTGTGTTCAAATTCGGGGCTTCGCAATACCTAGATAGTAATTCAAGTCGGTCTTCTTTTAAATGCTCGATATCATTTATAATAACAACTCTTTGTTGATTAAGAAATGGTAGGGTGTTTGCGGTATCTATTGCACTTTGAATATCTGTATCCTTTGCAGAATAAATATTCAAATTAAACGAAAGGTTTCTTCTGTCTAAAGAACAAGATGAGCCCAAAAGCCCTTTAATAAATTCCTCTTTTTGAAAATCGTCTTCACCGAGAAGATAATATACGGGCTTAGACTTTTTCACCAATCCTCGACAGTCCTATTGACTATTCTTCTTGCAAGGTCCTCGATAGCAGCATCGCGCGCCGCCTGTTCGGTTGTTGCCAATGTGCCTGAGGTGAAGTAGGATGAATCGCCTCCAAAATTATTCTCTTCCCACATAAGCTTTTGTCGTGTGGCATCTTCTACGCTAACATCGGAAATTATGACAATGCGATACTCTTCGACCTCTCTATCTGCGTCATGCCTGAGAGGTTCACGCCTAAAATCAAGAAGAGTTCCTGTTACAATCAGGTCTGCCTCCTCCTTTTTTGCCACCTTCAAATTACCATCATTTATAAATCTATTTGTAAGCACATTGGTAAAATCGGTTTCCAGCTGCGACTCATATGTATTATTAGTAAATGGCTCTACATATACTGTTTTAATGTGAGTCGGCAAAAGTCCTTTTGTGGAATACCCGCACGCTGAAACAAGAACTGCCATTAATATACTTAATGTAAAAAGAATAACCTTTTTTTTCATTTTATTATTTCGTCCTCTTTTTTATTATACTAAGGCGCTCCAAGCTCTTTGCCGACCATGGTGAATCGGGATATTTGTTTATAATATCATTATAATAGATTTCTGCAGCAGAATATTTGGCCTGCTTCTCATAGAAAAGACCTATATCATATAAGCTCTTTGCCTCTTTTTCTCTTAGCTTATCTATTGCCGTCTTGGCCTCTTCCTTAGCATAGCTATCAGGGTGTTTCTTGATAAAGTCCTCAAACTCCTCAATGGCATCTTCTGTTATCTCCTGCGTATAAGAGGGTTCAAGCGAGGCTATCTGAGAACAAAGTGCGATCTGGAAATTGGCTTGCGTTATTAGAGGGCTATTTGGATAGTCATCTATTATCATCTGGAAAGCCTCTTTTGCCTCCTGAAACCTTTTTAGCCTCTTGTAACATTCACCAAGTTTAAATAATGCAACATCACCATATTTTCCATAAGGAGAGTTCTTAACCACATCCTTGAATATCTCTATGGCTTTATCGGTAGCAGGCAGTATCTCTAGTCCCAATATCTTACGCTTCTTGCCCTCCATAAACATCTCGCCTATCTTATATTCTCTCTCAACAGCCTGAGAAATATCTTCATACTTGGGGTATTTCTCAAGAAGTACCTTGTAGGCCTCGAATGCCTTATAATAATTACCCATGCTTTCCTGTGAAAGACCCACGTAAAACTGCGCCTTGGGGGCTAATTTTGAAAGAGGGTAATGCTTTACAAGTTTTTCAAATTCGACCAATGACTTCTTATAATCCTTTTTGTCATAGTAAGCCATTGCATAGTCAAGCTGCTCCCTTGGTGAATCTTTGACCGCATATTTGGGATTAACCCACTTTCCTGTCTCTGGAGTCCAGATCCAATATGCATAACAGCTTTGTACTGCAAATACCGGTATAATATATAATAGTATTAGTAAGATTATTAATTTCTTCATCTTAAATTAGCCCTACATCTCCATTCTGTTTGGGAATGCTTCACAAAGAATACCATAAGGAAAAATCTTTGTCAATTGGTTAATAATAAGGTAAGTAAGGTAGCCAAGTAGGCACCCTGTGGGTAGGATTATGAGAAGGAAACGGCTCCTTGGACGCGCTCATTTACGTAACGAATTACTTCTACTCTGGCTTCATGCTTAATATCAACAAACTCAAGTCCAACAAGAAAGTTTTCGTTGTAAGGCATTTTCTGAACCCAGGCAATCTTTGCCTCTGCTGATATACTCTTTACATTAGAACTAAGGGAGAACTCTACCTTGACCTTTGAATCTAGTGGCATAAATCTATCGGTCATCATCCTTACGCCCCCTGCGCTTATATCCTTTGTGACAGTGCCTTTCATGGCTGAAGGGGCGCTTCCGTTGCCATTTGCACTTAAATTTCTATATTGAAGAGAAGTTTTATGACTTAAACGTGGGAATCTTCGTCTTTCAGCATAATTTTCGCTTAATTTCTCGCTTATTTTCTTAAAATCTGCTGTTGGGTTGAAGTTTACCATACTTTTATGACCCCTTTTAAAAAGCTCTTAAAATAGAATTCCCCGCAGACCCCATTCAGGGAATAGGATCTCGGGGAATCGTATTCTAAAGTTATATACGTCAGCCTGACCCATCTGAATGGGTCGCTACCAAATATACCATATGAAATCGTAATTGT
>CAZOIE010000321.1:548-2538 GCA_964579905.1 uncultured Planctomycetia bacterium | reverse complement strand
GTTTCGCTCCCCTACATGGCCATGCCGGGACGGCCGGCCCGGGTCATCGCCATCCGGATCATTGAGACTTCTCCTTTGACGGCGGCGATCTCCCATGGAGATCCGGGCTTGGGCTCCCTGCCGTTGATGGTGGACAAGACCCCGTTAACGATGGCATCGACCAGGGGCTCGCGCGCGTAGGCTTCATGCATGGGAATAAAAATATTTTCCGATACAGGCGCCCCGGTGGGACCACCTTGGTTAAGGGGTGGTCGGGGATCATCGAAACTTCTGCCTGCCAGCTGGCGCGCATCTCGCCCCTCACCCAACGTGAGTTCGCGGGGTGCACCGGCGACAGCCATCAGGACTTCATCTTCAGTGTACTTTATGACACGACCCGTATCCATACAATAAACACCCATTTCCACCAGCATTTCAAGACCGGCTTGGTATAATCGATCGATCATGTCGGTGTCCGTGGGGATGATCTTGGAGCGGTCGAATTTGAGTTTGTATTTTTCTTTTAGCTTATTTGCCGTTTTAAAGGTGATCTTTCGGTCCCATTGTTTTTCATCCACCCGGGGACCGGTGCGTGCTCGATCATAGGTCTCGAACACGCCCACTTTCTCTTTGAAAGCCATTTATGCCCCTCCTTTCTACAGAAGCGTTTAGCTCATTAATTCGTTGGCGACATCCACTGCTGCGGCTGCGTTTTCGGCCCATCCATCAGCATCGATCTGGTCCACCCATTCCTGACTTGTGGGCGCTCCGCCGAATAGGCATTTGAACTGATCCTTGATACCGCGATCTTTCAGTTCAGCAACGATCTCCCGTTGAGCAGGCATGGTAGTTGTCATGAGAGCAGAACCGGCAATAACATCAACTTCCTTCTCAACGGCCGCGTCAACCACATCAACGATGGACACATCTCGACCCAAGTCGATGATCTCATAGCCGTTGGCCTGTAACAGTATCCCCACAATGTTTTTGCCGATGTCATGAATATCCCCTTCGACAGTGTGAAGGATGATTTTACCCTTGCCGGCGTAGCCTCCCTCGATATGGGATGCCAGAATGTCTACGGCAGCAGTAAAGGCTTCGGCTGCAAAAATGATCTGCGGCACATAAATCTCCGCATTATCAAACTTGTCGCTGATGACTTTCATGCCTTCGGCCAAGCCTTCTTCAATGCAGGCAAGGGGATCGAGCTTTTGCGCGATCGCATCATTGGCTGCTGTCTTAGCGTCTTCCTCGTCCATTTCAGTAACGCTGTTTTTCAAACGTTCGAACATTTCCTTTTCAGACATTAATCTCACCTCCTTTCGCGAATTATGAGCAGCCGCTACATATAAAGATAAGGTGCAACAGGCCGCTTTTTTAGAATTTAACCGCAATGGTCAAAGTGATGTGCGCATAACCGCCGGAATGGAATCCTCCTTCTCAACGGGGATCAATTTATAATCAATATCCAAAACGATTACAATAGTCCATCGGGTGATTTTTCTTCCACTGCAGGACTATTTTCTCTTCATTCAAGCACAAACCCGGGGGCTTGCTGTCAGCAGATTCAAGGCCCTCTGTCCCTGCGTCTGCTTTTCCGGTGTACGGTCTTGACCGTCATTTTCTGCCAATCCTTGCCGCCAAACGGGGGACACAACGCTATTGGCCGCGGTCCAAAATGGACCTGCAGGCAGCCAAAAATCACCCAATGGACTATTGTAATCATTTTATTAATTCTTTATGACCTATGATACCAATCTGGAAGGAGGTGAATCAGATATTGAACGAATGATCGTCCAAAGCAGATTTTTGAGAAAACACACCACTATTCATTATGGTTTGTTAAGAACAACAGAAAGGAGGTGATCGGATGAGCAAGGAAGACTTGTTGAAGGAGGCAAAACAGGCCGTTATCGAAGGTGACGAGGAAGCTGCCGAAGCCCTGGCCAAAAAAGTCATTGCCGAGGGAATCAACCCGGTGGAAATCATTAATGAAGGGCTGTCCCCGGCG
>CAZOIE010000321.1:0-538 GCA_964579905.1 uncultured Planctomycetia bacterium | reverse complement strand
AAATCCCTCTTCCCGGTGTGCTTGTCGCCGCCGAGGCGATGACCAGGGCCATTGAAATAATGGAGCCGCACATACCCAAAGAAGAGGTTGCCGTATCGCTTGGCACTGTAGTTCTCGGAACCGTTGAGGGCGACATCCATGACATCGGCAAGCGGATTGTGGCAACAATGTTGAAGGTTTACGGTTTTGAGGTTCACGATCTGGGCCGGGATGTACCCATCGACGCCTTTGTCGAAAAAGCCAAGGAACTTAAGCCGGATATATTGGGTTCCTCCTCCCTGATGACAACCACCATGGGGGGACAGAAGATTCTTGAAGAGAAGCTTCGCGAAGCGGGTATCAGAGATAACTTCAAAACCATGATCGGTGGGGCGGCGACCACCCAGGAATGGGCCGATAAAATCGGCTGTGATTGCTACGCCGAGGATGCCAACGATACGGTTCTCAAAGCCAAAGAACTCATAAAATAGTTAAAAAGGAGGTGATTTGTTATGATCAGAGGACTTCAACCCGGCATCAGCACCATGGATGGATGGGG
>CAZOIE010000320.1:0-2562 GCA_964579905.1 uncultured Planctomycetia bacterium | reverse complement strand
TGCCCGCACAATGCTATTAAGGAACAAGAAAAAATCTACAGTGTCAATAATGATAAATGTCAGAAGTGTAGTATTTGTAAAGAAGCGTGTAAATTCGAAGCAATCACTATTATATAGGAATAAAAAAAGGTATGGCTGAGTATATTACGCTTACAATCGACGGTTCAAAGATGAAGACGATACGTGGAACTTCCGTTTTGGATGCAGCGTTGGACTATGGAATATGTATCCCACATCTTTGTCATGTGCGTGGACTTACCCCTATAGGCGTATGCCGTCTTTGTATCGTAGAGGTTGTTAAAAACGGTAGGTCAAAGGTTACCACATCTTGTACGCTTGAGGCTGAGGAGGGCATGGTTATTCTAGCGCACAGTGAAAGAATAGTTAAGGCCAGGAAGAACATTGCAGAGATGCTGGTAGCGGAAGCACCTAACTCACGGGCCATTCAGGATATTGCCGTTAAGTGCGGTGTTAAAGAAGTTCGATATTTTTTTAAACAAAAGGATTGCGTATTATGTGGCCGTTGCGTTCGTGCATGCGGCGAGCTATGGCAGTCCAAATCTTTAGGTTTTGTCGGGCGTGGCAGTGAAAGGCACGTAGCTTTACCCTTTGATAAGCGCCCACAATATTGCAAGCGGTGTAATGCTTGTATAGACCTATGTCCAATGACAATTACACCTTGTCCTGGACCTATGAAAGAGGGCAAAGAAGCCCTTTGCGCTTTATGCGAATCGCAGCTGTCAATGACGGAGAATACTCCAGATAGCTGTGCAGATTGTAGGTTGGGAGAGGGTTTTGATTGTGTTAGAAAAAGACAATAATAAGTTGTAATTAGGAGGATTGAAATGAATTTGCAAAGACCGAATGCTAACGATGTAACGCAGACAGCGAATAGGTCTCGTAATGTTGCGCCAACCTCAGGTATATGTACAAGGTGTATAGATGGTTGTCGTGGCAATTGCGAGGTTTTCAAGGCGACATTCAGAAGCCGTGAAGTAATATATCCTGGTCCATTTGGAGAAATAACAGCCGGTGGAGACAAGGATTATCCAGTAGATTATTCACATTTAAACATCATGGGTTATGCTATGGGGGCAAAGGGGCTTCCAGAGGGCGTAGTAGCTGCTCCGGATACCGCAAACTTTCCTGCCCTAGATACTGAAACAGAATATGGCTGGGACAAGAAGGTAAAGATGAAACTTCCTGCTTTTACAGGGGCGCTTGGATCTACTGAGATAGCCAGGAAGAACTGGGAGCATTTCGCAATCGGTGCGGCCATATCAGGCGTAACACTTGTTTGCGGTGAGAACGTTTGCGGTATTGATCCGAAGCTTGAGCTTGATTCTGACGGAAAGATCAAAAAAGCTCCTGATATGGACAGGAGAATTGAAACGTACCGCAGGTTCCATGAGGGGTACGGTGAGATTTTGGTCCAGATGAACGTCGAAGATACCCGTTTAGGTGTTGCAGAGTATGTCAGTAAAAAGCATAAGCTTGATACAATAGAACTCAAATGGGGACAGGGCGCAAAGTGTATCGGAGGCGAGATCAAGGTTAAGGAGCTGGAAAGAGCACTTGAGCTTAAGAAGCGTGGTTATATTGTTACGCCTGATCCTACCCTTAAGGTAGTGCAAAAGGCATATAAGGATGGAGCAATTAGAGAGTTTGAGCGTCATTCTCGTTTAGGGTTTGTTACTGAAGAAGACTTTTTCGCAGAAATTAAGCGATTAAGGGACCTTGGGTTTAAGAGAGTAACCCTAAAGACAGGTGCGTATCCTATGAGAGAGCTTGCTATGGCCATCAAATATTCTTCGCTTGCTAAGATAGATCTTCTTACTATTGATGGTGCTCCGGGTGGAACCGGTATGAGCCCTTGGAGGATGATGGAGGAATGGGGTATTCCTACCTTCTATTTGCAGGCTATGGTATATGAGATATGTGAAAAACTAGAGAAGAAAGGTATGAGAATTCCCGACATAGCGATTGCCGGTGGGTTCTCAACAGAGGATCATATCTTTAAGGTGTTGTCAATGGGCGCACCGTATGTTAAATCAGTTTGTATGGGTAGAGCGCTTATGATTCCAGGAATGGTTGGAAAGAATATCGGATATTGGATCGAAGGCAAGGATTTACCAACAACCGTTTCCAGGTTTGGCAAGGTACCTCAAGAGATATTTGTATGTTACGATGAACTTGCTGAGAAATATGGCGACGACATCAAGGATATTCCTCTTGGTGCAATAGGTATTTACAGTTTCTCGCAGAAGCTAAAGGTTGGTTTACAACAGCTTATGGCTGGAAGCAGAAACTTCAAATTGAATACCATCACCAGAAAGGATGTTATATCCTTAACTGAAGAAGCAGCCAAGGTATCAGGTATACCGTATGTAATGGATGCATATAGAAAGGAGTCAGAATCAATTATTAATGGCTAATTTCTCTTTTGTGCAACTATTTGATTTAAGGGCATCTCATTAAGAGGTGCCCTTTTTTTTGCTTGTTGCATCATAAATTATTCATGTGTTATAACCTCTTTTAAAAAAGGCAACTCTCTCCCTCTTG
>CAZOIE010000319.1:0-2569 GCA_964579905.1 uncultured Planctomycetia bacterium | reverse complement strand
AGTTATGGATGTAAAACTACCAGAGGATTCCGTTTTAATATCGATAATAAGGGGAGATGATGTAATAATACCACGTGGACAAACCATCTTACAAGAAAGAGATGACGTAATAGCACTTACCACGATAGAGAATGAGCAACAACTTCTCGATATGTTTATAGGAAATTTAGATTAAGGATCGGTCGATAGCATGAAACTACTATACAATATAAAAAATATGATTCTCGGGATATTGACCGAAATTTTATATGTAAGTATAATTCTATTATTAGCCTTGATAATAAGTTTTTTAGGAACACTGATACCCGCTATCCTATGATTACAAAGCCAACCCCAAAAGATATAAAGATAATTCTCTTTAATCTCGGAAAGATAACCGTAGCGCTGGGTCTTTTTATGATCATACCCATTATTACGGCATTGATATTTAAAGAGTGGGATCCTATGTGTGATTTCCTAATAGGGATGATAGTCTCCTTTATTATTGGTCTTTCTTTGATTACGTTTTTCAAGATCGATGAAGATATAAGATTATTGCACGGCATGGTAATTGCTGCCGTTAGCTGGCTTGTAGCTATGATGCTAGGTGCAATTCCGCTATACCTTTCCGGACATTTTACATGCTTGCTTGATGCCTGTTTTGATTCAATGAGTGGTTTTGCAACAACAGGGTTGATACTTATACAAGATATAGACCATCTTTCAAACTCCCATAATATGTGGAGACACCTGATTATGTTTATAGGTGGCCAGGGTATCGTGGTTGTAGCCCTTGCCTTCTTGATGAGCGGTGCAAGTGGTGCTTTTAGGATGTATACAGGTGAGGCACGGGATGAGAAGATATTGCCGAATGTTGTTCAGACCGCACGTTTCATTTGGTTTGTTAGCATCATTTATCTCATTCTAGGTACATTAGCACTTACCGCAGTTGCGATCTTCGAAGGAATTACGCCTATAAAGAGTATTTTACATGGAATGTGGATTTTTATGGCAGCCTTTGATACAGGTGGATTCGCACCCCAATCACAGAATATCTTATATTACCATAGCCTGCCTTTTGAAATGGTTACCATATTTATTATGTTGATGGGAGCCCTTAACTTCAACTTCACCATGCCCTGTGGACAGGAAACAGAAAAGTGATTTTTAAAAATATTGAAACACTAACATTCTTTACGACTGTTGCAATTACGTTTATATTGACCTGCTTTGGCTTGGCAAGGGTTGGAGCATACCCCGAAGTATTTAATATGTTCAGAAAGGGTTTTTATCAGTTGATATCGGCTCATACAGGAACCGGTTATACAACCCTATATCCAGGACAATTTATAAATGAATGGGGAAGCCTTGCCATGGTTGGTTTGATAATAGCTATGGCATTTGGAGGATATGTTTGCTCAACCACAGGTGGTATTAAGGTTCTGCGTATAGGTCTTTTATATAAAGCGCTTAGACAGGATATAAAGCTTGTTTTGGTGTCTGAATCTACTATGGTGGTAGAGAAGTTTCATCATATAAAAGAAACCGTATTAAACGATAAGCAGATAAGGTTGCTACTCTCTATTACATTAAGCTATATACTGTTATATGGACTTGGGACGCTTGTTGGTATGATGTGTGGGTATTCTTTACTTGAATCACTTTTTGAATCTACCTCGGCTGCTGCTAACGTAGGCTTGTCCTGCGGTATAACCTCGACATATATGCCGGCACTACTCAAGATAACCTATATAATACAGATGTGGACAGGAAGGCTTGAGTTTATGGCTGTATTTGGACTAATAGGATTTTTAATTGCAATTATAAAGGGAAGGTAAGAATGCTTACTAATTCACGTAGTTTTTTTATCGTTACTTTTATTATCATAATCAGCTTTTTCATTGCTTATGAATGCCATGCTATTAGCGCTGAGGAGTTGATAGAAAATGCAAGCGTGTATGATGGTAAAGAGGTAGCATTTGAGGGTGAGGTTATCGGCGAGGTCATGGAGAGGGGCGATATCAGCTGGTTGAATATCTCAGATGGCAAAGCCGCACTAGGAGTATTTATGGATACCTCAATTCTCTGCGATATTGCTTTTGCGGGAGACTATAATCATAATGGGGACATCGTTGAGGTTACAGGGGTTTTCTATAAATCCTGCCCCACACAGGGCGGAGAACTCGCTATAAATGCAACCGAGATACGAAAAGTAAAGAACGGCCATAAGATTATCCGTAGGGTTGATGAGAAGAAGATGAAAGCAATATTCCCATTAAGCGTAATCTTATTTTTTGTTATTATTTTAGCCGTTGTCAAAAATAGAGTACCGATTAAAATTGAAAATGATATTCCCAAAAACTTATAAGAGGAGTTAATATGAAATTAAAAGCAAGAATATCCAGTTATTTTCTTACGGGACTGGCAGCTACACTACCGGTTGTAATCACATTCTATATTATATCCGTAGTTTTCAAGATGGCGGATGGGTTATTAGGACAACATCTAAACAACATAATAGAGGATAAGGTAGGATTTATAATACCGGGGGTTGGCCTATTATTATCTATAGCCTTGATCTTTTTTATAG
>CAZOIE010000318.1:0-2570 GCA_964579905.1 uncultured Planctomycetia bacterium | reverse complement strand
AAAGAAGCGGGAACGCATTTAATTATGTATGGGTTTGTATCTGGAAATCAAAATGTCCTCGTTAAGGCAAAGTAGAATGCGACTTTGGAGAAAGCATATGAAGCCATGAGGTTTACAAAAAAAAGCGGTATATTGACATTGGGTTTTTTTGTTCTTGGTCTACCTGGAGAGACAAAGGAAAGCTGCAATGAAACCATAAGGTTTGCAAAGAAATTAGACTGTGATACCGCAAAATTTAACATTGCAATTCCATATCCGGGTTCTGAATTCTATGAAATGTATAAAGATAAGTTAAAAGAAAAAATTAGAGATACCGATAAGTTCACTAGCTGGTATGATTGGTCAAACCCAAAAGCAGATCTTATATACACACCAGAAGGAATGACATCGCATGAGTTGATAAATTTGCAGAGAAAAGCTATGTTTCAATTTTATGTAAGGCCAAAGATTATCATAAGGAATATCATAAAAAAAAGCATTCCTTTGCGGCATTTAATTCTAGGTGGGTTTTTATTAATTGATAGAGCGCTTAGAGCTGTTTTTAGCTTTGATAGGAAGAGAAAATGAGAAGATTTCTAAAGCCACTTTATATCCTACCTTTTTTGCTTATAATGCTCTTCAATGTAGCTATTTTAATTTTTATAACGAGGAGCAAAGTACCTCCATCGGAATTAAGGCCTTCAATGAGAAAACATAAGACAAATACTGTTGTAATCTCTGGAAAGGTTTCGTTTAAGAATTATAAAAAGGGGCCTATAGTTGTAATGGCAAGTAGTACCCTACAGAATGGAATGTACCTACGTCCTGATATAGCTGTTACAACAATTCCTATGCCCGGAGATTTTTCATTGGCCGTTCCAAAAAATATAGGCACCATATACCTAAAAGCGCTAAGCGCTCCCATGGCTTTTAGAGATCAGCAATCAGGAAAGGAGGATAATATAGGTTACCCCATAGGAGAATATTCGTTCGGCGTTTATAAGAGTAATCCGATAGAAATTAAGGCACTTGGCATAGGTGATGTAGATATTGAGATCGATAATACTATTTCTCCAATAATGACCGCAAATAAGAATCCGACTGTGACTATCTCCGGAACCGTAACATTTGACGAGTATAAAGACGGAAGGATAATTGTTATGGCCAATGACAGAGAGTTTACTGAGGAAGGTATGCGTTCAATAGCCATTACCAGCCTTTCTTCTCCTGGGGATTATTCCCTGGATGTTCCAAAAGATATAGGTGATGTTTATATCGGTGCTGGTGTAGTTTCATCAAAAAGGGATGGGATTTATACTGGATCAAGAATGTCATTTTTTAATTTTTATGTATTGAATCCGGTTAAGATTGGTTCATCAGATATAAAAGCCGTAAATATTGTTCTTGATAGCTTATCCCCTCTAATGGAAAGTTATAAAGGCCCTACTGTAACGGTGTCCGGGAGGATAAATTTTGATGAATATAAAGGTGGTCAAATAATGGTTATGGCTAATGAAAAAGGGTTTATGCAAGGTGACAATTCTTATATATCCACTATAAAGCTCTCATTGCCGGGGGAGTATTCGATTAGAGTTCCTAGGGACGCAGGTAAAATGTATATAGGAGCCGTGGTGCCAATATATAAGCTTGGAGAATCTACAAAAGTGATGATGTCTAAACCTATACCGTATTCTGGTAATCCTTTAAAGATCGGTTCATCTGATATCAAATATGTAGATATAGATGTTACTACATTCCAACCGCCACCTTTAACGGCTACAGCGCATAAGGGACATACTGTGACAATATCAGGGGAGGTTACTTTTAAACAATATAAAAGAGGACAATTGATCGTTATAGCAAATGATAAGGATTTTAGAGAATATGATGCTCGCACAATAAGCGGTAAAGTTCTCTCCTCGCCTGGTAAATATTCTTTTGAGATACCAGAAGATATAGGGAAAGTATATATAGGGGTTATAGCGCTAATATCTAAGGGTGGATTTGTTGAACCCACCGAACAAATGTCAGAGCCTATCAGCTATTTAAACAATCCGATCAGCATAGCTTCCTCAGATATTGATGATATTGATATTGATATTAACGAGCTCAATGCACCACCTGATTTAATGACGGCTTATGAAGGCCCTACCGTTACTATACGCGGTGCAGTAGAATTCGATAAGTTTTCAGAAGGAGAAATATTTATTGAGGTTTTAAAGGATTCTGCAAAAAATAGAAGGATTACAGGCGCCAAAATTTCAAAAGAGGGAAAATTTTCATTAGAAGTTCCAGTAAGTATAGGTGCTGTATATATACAAGCTATTTATGCAAGAAATGATTTTCGCGACCCTGATATAGTAATTCCATATACAAAAAACCCTATTTATATCAAAAACAGTGATATTAATGATGTGGTAATTAACATTAATATTGACTAGCTATCTATTTAGATAAATGAGATTAAAAGATAGAGCTCTTTCCAATAAAGCTGATGACCATATTAGAAGTATTTTAAAATACTCATTACATTTGCTTCTTGCCCTTGTTTTTTCAATTTCCCTATTTATAATTTGGTATATCTCAGATGC
>CAZOIE010000317.1:0-2571 GCA_964579905.1 uncultured Planctomycetia bacterium | reverse complement strand
TCTTACAGGAAAGCTTACCCTTGCCGATGATTCAGGACTGGAGGTTAACGCGCTGAATAATAGACCCGGCGTATATTCAGCCAGGTTTGCGGGCAAAAGAGCATCAGATAGAACAAACAATCTTAAGTTGTTGAAGCTGCTAAAAGGAGTTCCTTTAAGTAAGCGCAAGGCACGTTTTGTATGCCATATTGCCGTTGCCACTAAATCAAAATTGGTTGGTACAAGGGGAGGTAGTTGTTCGGGGCTTATCGGTTTTGAACAAAAGGGCAGTTTTGGTTTCGGATATGACCCACTTTTTATAATCCCAAAATATAAAAAGACCTTTGCGCAACTTGGGCCAAAGGTCAAACATAAGATTTCTCACCGCTACAAAGCTCTTACCAAGACTAAGAAACTCCTTCTTGAATATCTAAAAAAACAGAAGGGTTAATCTAGAATCTCCTGAAAGAACCCTTTAAACTTATCTATAATAACCTTATCGGGTCTTATAGGTTTGATTTTGTATTTCGGTTCTTTTAGTGTTCCTGTTACGTGAACCTCTCCAACAAGCCTTCCGAGTTTATCAAGCACAAATGTCTTGACCCTTTTGGTGGAATCCTCATCTTCATACTCACTTGAGAGACTACTTGTTACGATAAGGTCTAAGTTTGTATCAAAGTCAATGTTGCCGACAATAACCAAAGAC
Source organism: uncultured Planctomycetia bacterium (assembly GCA_964579905.1). Lineage (GTDB taxonomy): Bacteria > Omnitrophota > Gorgyraeia > VGKN01 > VGKN01 > CAZOIE01. The sequence continues at coordinate 1,886 of CAZOIE010000317.1, read as the reverse complement.
AGATCATCGCCGATTAGGGTGGCATCCGGTGTAGAAATCTTCCTGTCGGATATCTCAAAATTAGAAAAGCCTTCTTTAAAAACAACCGTTCTTAAATTGGGCATAAATAGGATCTCAGATAAACCCTTCAAAAAACTGATCTCCCAAAGGTTTCCATCTGCTATCTTTATCCAGCCCTTTCCATTTAAAGAATCAAAGTCTGTCGCATATCCATTTAGAAGGGTTTTTAAGCTAAGGTCACCCGATATATTCTTTTTCTCAAGCTGTGTATCCTGGATGAATTTGTTGATATCAAAACCGGTCAAGTCGATATCAAAATAGTAAGGAAAGTTTTCCTTTGTCAAGTCTACATTGCCACGAAGAAGCAGTAATCCTTCATATGGCTTAAGGTTCAACACAGAAAGCTTTATTACCCTATCCTTGAGCTTTAGATCTGTGTAGAAATCTTTGAATTTGAAAGTCAGGAACTTGATTTCATCGGACTTTGCCTTAAGGGCCATTTCCCAGTTCTTCCAGGAAGGATCCTGACCCTTAAGGAATATAGTAAACTTAGGGGTTCCTTCAAATTTGTATTTATCGCACAGGTCCGATATATTCGGAAGGAAGTTTTTCAGATCTTTAAGATTAAATAAAACATCTCCGTACACATTAAAAGCAGATTCAAAAGGATTAACCTCACCTATGAATTCAAAGCTGGAATCAAAAATCTTTCCCTTAAGCTTAGAGATATTTAGCAGCTTCCTATCTAAGAGGGTGCACTCTGAATCGATAAGGGCATCGTTCGATTTCAAGGTAAATGAAATATCAGGTTCCTTAAAGTTAATGACTTTGGCATTTAGCTCATAGGTACTTTGGTTAAATACGCCCCCCAGCGCTGAAATTACAGAATCCTTTTCAATTGAAACTTTTCCGTTAATATCGCTAAAAGGTTGATTGATATCTGCATGCTTAATTGCCATATCAGATATATCTATATCCAAAGTATAGCTTAAATTCTGCCTGTACTTTACTTTACCATTTAACTTAAGATTAGTATCTGCTGTACCCTTTGTGAAGCTAATCTTTTTTAGCTTTTTTGCTATCCTCTCAGGCAGCTGTTCTACCGTGCTTGCAATATCAATTTTGGAATTAATAATCGCTTTTATGACGGTGTTTTTAAAGCCCTCAAGGGATCCGCGTAAACTAACACTATTACCAAGAACGGTACAGTTCAAGTCTTCGGTAGACAGGATTTCTTTTTCAAGTTTGATTTTTCCACTTAGGTTATCAATAGAATGTATATAAGGGAGCCCGGATACATCCACCTTTTCCAATAATGCCTGCACAGAATAATCAGATAGTTTCTTATTTGTGATATTCCCATCAAAGTCAAACTTCACATTACCTGAGGCAACGATATCATTATAGGTAAAAAAAAGACTCTTTAGGAGCAGCTTTCCACCAACGATTATATTTCTGTTTTCATCAAGCAGGATATTTAAATTTGTATCAAAGGAGCCCTTGCTTAACTTAAAGGGCAATTTTCCATCAATAAATCGTAAGACTTTGGTACATTCTACATTCTTGGTTTCTATAGCAGCATTTAGGACTTTTTCCCTTAAGCTGTATTTGCCATGTGAAGATACTATTGCAAAATTGTCTTTTCCTACTTTAAGCTTGGCGTTGGAGGGCCTTGACGCGAAGGGTAATTTCGGGAAATGTAATTAATGGTACAGCAGAATCCCTAAAAAAAGTCAAGTTATCTATTACTAATTCACCAAGCAGATTTAGACCAACATCAGAAATCTTTACATCTAATGAAGTAGCTTCCTTAAGTTTAGATATAAGCAGTGGCCTTACTTTTTCAGGCAGTATTTTCTCGTTGATGTACCATGCAGATGCCAAAG
>CAZOIE010000316.1:0-2572 GCA_964579905.1 uncultured Planctomycetia bacterium | reverse complement strand
AGCATATCGGCCTCACGAACACCATAACCATTGTCCTTCTAACTGGCATACTCGGAGCCATACTTGCGAAATCTCAAGGACTAAAGGTCCTTGGAAAAATGCAGCGGGACATGGATATGGGACTCTTACCTCGCGAGCCTCTTTTCGACGGGTTTATGATACTCTGTGGCGGGATTATGCTGCTTACGCCGGGCCTTCTAACCGATGCTATAGGCTTCCTTATGCTCATCCCTATCAGTCGGTCACTTATAAAACGCTGGATACAAGAAAGAATCAAAAAGATGATGGATGAAGGAAGGAACATCACCTTTACCAATTATAGGCAACTTTGATTATTTTCTTTTTAATAGATCCGCTATAGCCTCACCAAAACGCCTGGCAGACCCGGGCCCATCGGCTGTCACTATCTTGCCATGCACTTCCACACCTCTTTTGGTGTAGGATGCCCCTTTCATCTCTAATTTATCTCCTTCGGAAGGGTATGCAGTTGCGCGCTTCCCCTTCAAGACACCTGCGTTGGCCAGGGTCACAGGTGCAATGCAAATGGCCGCTAATACCTTGTTAAAGGAGGCCGCATCATTTACTATCTTATGGGCTATGGGATTATTAAAGTATTCCTGGGAGCCTGAGCCTCCAACGAATATTACAGCATCATAATCGGCTACCTTGATGTCGGTTATGAGTATCTCAGGCTTTGCCTTGCCGCCTAACGTCCCGCGCGAAACAACCAGTGAAGATGAGGCAACGGTGACTTTCACACCTGCAGCCTCCAAGACTTCTTTTGTTTGGAAGAGCTCTTCATCCCTGAAGTTCGAGCTAGCTATAATCATAACTGCTTTCATGTCTCTAGCCTCCCCTGCGTAAGAAGTATTAATTACGCATATATTCATAAATATTAAAAAAGAAATGCCAAGAATGCGTCCCATATTTCAGCTCTTATGCAAAACCATGAGTCTTTAAAAAACCCATGTTCACCTTTGTATTTTTTTCTTCGTTCTTTGATTCTAGGACGTACTTTGCCAGTATATCGAATTCGACGTTGACAGGACGATGAGTCCTTTTCAGGCCAAGTGTCGTATTTTTGAGGGTATGCGGTATGATATAAACTGAGAATGTATCCGAGAAGCATTCACCCACTGTAAGGCTTACCCCATCTACTGTTATGCTGCCCTTAGGGGTAATAAACCTTCTGTATCCCTTGGGAAGAGATATCTCAAATTTAGTATTGTCAGCGCTTTTCTTAAGACTTTTAATGTTACCTTTACAGTCAATATGACCTGTTACAAAATGCCCGCCGAGCCTGGCACCAACTTTAAGCGCCCTTTCCAGATTTACTCTGTCACCTGACCTAATCTTATCTAGTGTGCTTCTCTTAAGAGACTCCGCCACTGCATCGAAAACCATCAACCCGTCGCCTAAAGAGGAAACTGTGAGACACGCACCGTTCACCGCTATAGAATCACCCGTCTTTACATCAGTAAACGAATCTGGTCTCTTTACCGAAAGCCTTAAGCCCCAGGGATGTTTATCCGCACTATTAACCGAACCTAATTCTTCTACGAGTCCTGTAAACATCAGTTCAAATACCCTTCCACCAGAAAGTCTTCTTTGAATCTCGTTATCCTGGTATCTCTTAAGCCCTTTGCCTCAGCTAACCTCTTTATGCCATTACCCATTACAGGACTCGGGGAATCTGCTCCCCCTATTATTTTCTGGGACATAAAAAATAATATCCTGTCAATAAGTTCCTCTTCTAAAAAGGAGCTTAAGACACCTGATCCACCCTCAACCAGTATATGCGCAATATTCATCTTAGCGAGTTTCTTCATAAGATCCTTAAGCGAGGTCTTACCCTTTTTGGTCTTAACTACCAGCACTCTTACGCCTGCCGATTCAAAAAACTTCCTTTTCTTACCTGAAGACAGAGACGTTGTAGCTAAAATCACACCCGAAGGAGAACCCTTGGAAAATATCTTGCTTTCAGGCGGGATCCTTAGCCTTGAATCCAAAACTATTTTTAACGGCTGTTTATTTGATTTGCGGTAGAGCCTGTTCGTGAGCAGAGGATCATCTTTAAGCACCGTATTCACTCCAACAAGCACAGCATCCACACGGCTCCTCAGCCTGTGGACGTACCTGCGGCTGTCAGGACCGGTGATCCATCTGGATTCGCCCGTGGCAGTGGCTATCTTTCCGTCGAGGCTCTGGGCTATCTTGGCTGTCACAAAAGGCATCCCTTTCCCCATCAACTTCTCAAAAATCCTGTTAAGGGTCCTTGCCTCTTTCTCCATTAACCCTAGTTTTACTTCAATGCCGGATTTCTTAAGATACGCTATCCCCTTATTCTTATTAACCGGGTTTGGGTCTTTCGTTGCTATCAGCACTTTTCTTATTCCGCTTGCGACTATCAAATTCGTGCACGGTGGCATCCTGCCAAAAGAGCTGCACGGCTCAAGCGTAACATAGAGAGGTGCGCCTATGGCCCTTCTGCCGGCATCATTGATTGCCTCTGCTTCTGCATGCGGCAATCCGCAGCTTTTATGGTAGCCCTTGCCCACGATCTTGTTGCCTT
>CAZOIE010000315.1:0-2597 GCA_964579905.1 uncultured Planctomycetia bacterium | reverse complement strand
GGGTGAGACTATAGATGAAATTACAGCTGCCGCATCTGTCATGAGAAAGAAGGCTATAAAGATAGATGTTAGGTCAGAGAAGGATGAGACGGTGATCGATACCTGTGGTACCGGTGGAAGCCAGATCCCAACATTCAATATTTCCACCACCGTTGCGTTTGTTGTAGCAGGATGTGAAATAAAGGTTGCAAAGCATGGTAACCGTTCTGCATCTGGAAGGTGTGGTAGCGCAGATGTCCTTGAGGCCGTTGGGGTTAATATAGACCTAGCGCCAGAGAAGGTTACTCAGTGCATTAAAGAGATTAATGTAGGTTTTTTATATGCGAGGTTGTATCATCCAGCCATGAAGTTTGCTGCCCCGACTCGTAAGGAGATAGGAATAAGAACAATTTTCAATATGTTAGGCCCAGTCTCAAATCCTGCAGATCCTTCCGTACAATTGTTGGGTGTATCGGAAGAAGACTTGACCGAAAAGATAGCCACAGTACTTAAAAATCTTGGTACAAAGAATGCCCTTGTTGTCTATGGTCTCGACGGAAAAGATGAGATTTCTATATCCAATAAGACAAAGCTAACAGAACTACGAGATGGTAAGATAGATACAAGCTTTATCACGCCTGAAGAGCTCGGATTAAAAAGACATACAATAGAGTCACTAGAGTGTAAGGATGTAAAGGAAAATGCAGATGTTCTATTAAAAGTTCTAAACGGAGAAAGGGTTCCGCAAAGAGATGTTGTTATACTTAATAGCGCATATGCCCTTCATATATCCAAAGACCTGAATATTAAAACTGCATTAAAAGAGGTTGAAGAATCCATAGATTCTAAAAAGGCGCTGGATAAGTTGAATAAACTTATTGAGTTAACCAAGAAGTTATAATAATGATACTGGATGAGATATTACGCTACAAGAAGGCATACCTGAAGGGTTCCCAAAAGACCCTATCCTACGATAAGCTCCTAAGGAGATTAAAGCAGTTTAAGCTTGTAAAAAGGCGCAACTTCAGGAAGGCTCTTACTAGCCAGAAGCGAATCTCACTGATAGCAGAAACCAAGAAAGCTTCCCCATCTGGTGGAACAATAGTAAGTAAATATGATCCTGCCAAGATAGCAAAGGTTTACGAAGTTGCAGGCGCATCATGCATATCGGTCCTTACAGATGTTAAGTTTTTTAATGGTTCACTTTCACATTTAAACCTCATAAAGAAGGCGGTAAATTTACCCATATTACGAAAAGATTTTATCATAGATCCCTATCAGGTTTTTGAATCTGCATTATTAGGGGCGGATGCAGTTTTGCTTATAGCTAGGATTCTTAGCAAAAAAGAGATGATGGAGCTCATGGAGATTTGCAGGAATTTTAAGATGGCTTCATTGATTGAGGTTCATTCAAAGAAGGATATTGATAAGGCAATTGAGGCTGACGCAAATCTTATTGGAATAAACAATAGGAATCTAGATACTCTGAAGATAGACCTAAAAACCACTGAAAAGTTAATAAAGCATATACCCAAAAGAATTGTAAAGATTAGCGAGAGCGGTATATCGAAACGTGAAGATATAGAGTACCTTGAAAATTTGGGCATAGATGCGGTTTTGATAGGAGAGTCCCTTTTAAGAAGCAAAAACATAAAGAAAAAAATTAAAGAACTATTTTATTTTTAGATGACTAAGATAAAGATCTGTGGAATAACAAATCTAGAAGATGCACTACTTGCAACAAAACTAAAAGCAAATATCCTGGGTTTTGTATTTGCCAAAAGTCCCCGCAAGGTTACAGAAGTAAGAGCATCGGAAATAATAAAAAAACTGCCAAAATCTATTCTAAAATGTGCTGTATTTGTAAATGAGAAAAAGACCAAGGTTGAGAAGATTCAAAAGAAGCTTAAGTTTGACTTTTTACAGTTTCATGGGAATGAGTCTATCGAGTATTGTAGCTCCTTTGGGAGCAAGGCCAAGATTATAAAGGCATTTAGACTAAAAGATAAGAAGAGCATTAAGGATGTATTATCTTATAATGTAGATTTAATTTTGCTTGATTCATATGTCAGGAATCTATATGGCGGTACAGGAAAGCTATTAAATTTGAAACTTGCCAAGGATATAAAAGAATTCCTTAATAAAAAGCTAGTTATATCAGGTGGTTTAAATAGTAAAAATGTCATCAGAGCTATTAAATTATTGCAGCCCTACATAGTTGATGTAAGTAGTTCTATCGAAAAGTCTCCAGGTAAGAAAGACCCAAAGCTCTTAAGAGAGTTCATTAAAAAAGTTAAAAGTATTCGTCGATGAGAATATTATTGACCAACGATGATGGAATACATTCAGAGGGTATCCTCAAACTTTATCAAACGCTCTCCAAAAATCATGATTGTAGTGTTATAGCCCCCGATCGAGAAACCTCAGCTACATCCCATGCAATAACCCTTTCTACTGTTTTAAGGACCAGCAAGATTAGAGATGTTGATGGTATGAGTGGATATGCTGTAAGCGGAACCCCTGCTGATTGTGTAAAGATAGGAATAAAAGCTCTTCTAAAGAAAAAACCAAATCTTGTTATCTCTGGTATAAATCGTGGTTTAAATGTTGGAGCTAAC
>CAZOIE010000314.1:0-2600 GCA_964579905.1 uncultured Planctomycetia bacterium | reverse complement strand
CCTATAATATCAAGCGCCTACAAGACGCCGGTTTCGCTTGAAACCGGCGTTTTCGCGTTTTGTCTACCAAATAAGCAACATAAGGTGCGCATGGCGTGCATAGTATGCAGCAGGATGTTGCTACTGGCAATTTAAGAAATAATACCAAAACCGCGGCAATAAAAGTTAAAAAATCGCGGAATTTAAAATATAAAAATAGCGACACAATCAATAATCAAATCATAATGCCATCACTCATGTCGAAACAAAACGCAGCCTCATAGATCAACTACAACAGAAAAAATATAGATAAGAGCCCGACACTAGCCAATCTTCGCTTCATTTATTGAATCTGATAATTGTTGATCTTTACGATACTTCCTGATAATGGGCTATTAACCCATTTAAGAGAAATAATATGAAATTGAAGGGGCCACAACTGGGGAATCTCTCATCGCGGTTTTTTGCCTATGTCCAGCTTAGAAAGCTGGATATTGTCCGTACTGGAGAAATAGCTCCCATCTTAGACATTTCAGCATCACAAGAACGCGATCTGTTCCGTCGCCTTTCAGATTCCGGATGGGTTTTGAGGCTTAAACGGGGTATTTATATCATTCCACCTCGTCTACCAGCCGGAGGCAAGTACAGCCCTGGGGCGGCATTGATTCTTCAGAAGCTCATGGAGGTGGAAAAAGGCAAATATCAGATCTGTGGTCCGACAGCTTTCAATTTTTACGGACTTGATGATCAAATTCCAAATGTAACCTATCTTTACAATAACCGTATTTCAGGGAAGCGGCTCGTGGGAAGCCTATCATTTCAATTCATCAAAGTCGCTGATGAACGCCTGGGATCCATTGATGCTGTGAGGACCCGAGAGGATAGCGAAATGATATACTCTTCCAAGGCTCGTACCCTTATGGACGCCGTTTACGACTGGTCTCGCTTTAATAGCCTGCCCCGGGGATATGACTGGATAAAGGGGGAGATTGAAACCGAATCCGAACTTGCATCAGAATTAATCGAGGTTACGGCCAAGTATGGAAATATGGCGACGATTAGACGAATCGGGTATTTATTGAATACTTTTTCCCGGAGTTCACGAATGACAAATCCACTTCAGCGTCAACTCAGCACTTCGAGTTCCCTGATCCCCTGGATTCCAGGCCGATCCACCAAAGGAACAATCAACCGAAAGTGGGGGGTCATTGTTAATGGATGAAGTAAGCCTCATATACCCTCACCATATGGATCCGGACATTTTCCTTGAATCATTGTCGTATTCAGAAGGTGTTACTGGATTTACGGCAAGCCTGATCGAAAAGGACTACTATTGCTCATTAATTTTGCATCACATCTTTGACCGGGAGACACCGCTTGTTTTCAAAGGAGGGACCTGCTTGAGCAAGGTCTATGCGGATTTCTACCGCCTCAGTGAAGATCTGGATTTGATCATTCCGGTTTCAGTGGACACTCCGCGAAATCAGAGACGCTCTAAAATGAATCCCATGAAGGGGGTTTTTGATGAACTGCCTGCAGCAATTCCAGAGATAGCAGTCTCGAAAGCGTTTCGGGGTCACAATGAATCGCGACAATACATCGGATACCTTGAGTACCCTTCGACTGTTATGGACAAGCAGGAGAGGATCAAGATAGAAATCGGCATCCGTGAACCGCTCCTCCTTCCCTCAGTCACTGGTGAGACCCGCACAATTGTTGTGAATCCCTTTAGTGGTCAGCCCCTTCTTCCCGTTTTTGCTGTCCAGGCAATGGATATGAAGGAGGCCTATGCGGAAAAAGTTCGTGCAGCTCTAACCAGAACAAAACCTGCAATCAGGGATCTATTCGACCTTTTCTATGCTGTCCATAAAATGGAGCTGGATCTTGATACTCCTGATTTCCTAACCATGGTAAAGAAAAAACTCGGTGTACCCGGTAACACGCAGGTACACATCTCTTCGGAATATAAGCGGGAAATCAAGCGGCAACTGGAAGGTCAATTAAGGCCGGTGCTTCGGCCTGCGGATTTCGACAGTTTCAATATGGATGAAGCTATTGAACTGATAGTACTGATCGCCGAGGCGGTATCGGAATGACATTTGAGATAAGATATGGATTACAGAGCATTGCTTGAAAAAAATAATCTTTTAGTGAGCGAGAACATCCGTTTGATAAAAGAAAACGACAGGCTGAAAGCGCAGCTTGGGATAACGAAACGCAAGCCCTCTGAAAAACGAATTGCCGAATCAACCACAGAAAAGAACATGCTCGACGATGAGCCGACTGACAGTACCTCGTTTTCAGATGTAAACAACACATCGGATTCGATCTCAAAGATCAAACTATTTATGTCGCTTTTCAAAGGACGTAATGATGTATATGCGAAGAAATGGGAGAACAAAAAAAAGGCAACATCGGGATATTCACCCGTTTGCATGAATCAATGGCAGGTTGGCTTGTGCGACAAGCCAAAAGCATCCTGTTCCAAATGCGCCAATCAGTTATATGCCGCGTTGGATGAACATGTCATAGAAAATCATCTCAGAGGGAGTATCATTGCCGGTATCTATCCAATGCTTCCGGATGAAACCTGCCATTTTTTAGCAATGGATTTTGATGAA
>CAZOIE010000313.1:0-2603 GCA_964579905.1 uncultured Planctomycetia bacterium | reverse complement strand
GTGGTTCAAGCTGATTAGCCCAAAAAAAAGGAGGAGAACAGATAAAGATTTTTTTCGGTTCGACTATTCTTAAAGCAAAACGCTTGCCAACTTTTCATAAAAATAGCGTTAAATTAATATATTAAATTATTTCAGTGTATTATGAGTTTAAATATTATTTCCGGGTCCTGGAATTCCTGAGATTTGAATATAAATTATTATGGTTTTCGTTCACAATTTTAAACCCGATCAGGGTCGAAATAGCTTAACTTATTGATATCGCAATTATTTGTTCATTTAAACGAAAGGTTCAAAATTTTAAACCCAAATAGATGCCGGCATACTGGTTTTAATATAACTATCTGAATATAAATGATTAAATTGAATTTAATGTTTTGAACAATCCTCTGAATCACCGGATTTTTCGGAACGAATTTTGCTTTGCAGCCTATTTTTAACACAGACACACCAGGCTGCTGAAAAAATACTCAAAAGCCGGAATATGAAAAACGCCCGGGAAAAGATCCCGGGCGTTGTGAGTTGTAGCAGAGTCGGGTTCAGCGGAATCTAACGAAGTTCCGTAATCGCTTCCACTTCCTCGCCGTATACTTTCTTAATGCAGTACTTAAAGATTAACCAAAAGAAGGAAATGGCTCAACTTCAGAATTCCTCTCCAGTACTTTTGCCGCGATAAGCGTTTCTATGATCATCCAGATCAGGAGCGCAAAGATGATAATGGCTAGAACAAGCAGGAATATCTTACCGGTAGTGGCAAAATTGGTTATGTTTATCAGCATTGCCCAGCCATCCATAAGCACCATGAATATAAAGGGGATAAGGGCAGCCTTTATGGACCTTTTCTTTCTTAACAGATAGATGGTGAGGACCAAGAGGGCAAGGCCTGCCAGAAGTTGATTGGTTGTTCCAAATAAAGGCCAAAGGGCCATAGCACCCTTACCATCTCCGGAGTAAAAGGCAAGAATCATGGCTGTAATTACTGCAATAAATGTTGCCGTATACCTGCCGGTCATGGGTTTTATTTTCCAGCTTGCTCCCAGCTCGGAAATGATATATCGCTGAATCCTGGTTGCCGAATCCAGGGTGGTGGCACCAAAAGAAACAATAAATACTCCCATGATTGTTATTGCTATTTTCATGGGGATGCCATAGCTTGTCAGGAGGTTGGCCGATCCGATCACAAAGGCATCGATCTTTGACTTAAGGCCTGCTGCGGCAGCCCACGTTGCATAATGGTGCGTGAATGCAGCGGCACCCGTTAAGACCTCTCCTCCCTTAATAGTAAGACCGAGGCCAAGGCCAGCGCCACAGGCAACAATTACCAGGACAGAGAGGGACCCCTCCATAAGCATTCCTCCATATCCCACAAGTTTGGAGTCTCTTTCATTAGAGATCTGTTTGGAAGAGGTGCCCGAGCTAACCAGGGAATGAAATCCGGAAATGGCCCCACAGGCAATAACCACAAAGAGCATCGGGATTATCATTGGTGCCCCTTCAGGAGATAGGTTTAGAGCCGGGGCCACAACCGTTGGATGGGCCCAGAGCGCCCCAATAAAAAGGAGTGCGAAAATGACAAAAAGCTGGTGTGCATTGATGTAATCTCTCGGCTGGAGTAACTTTTGGACCGGAAGTGTAGAGGCTATAAAGCAATAGATGAAAAGGATAACCATCCAGACCATTATACTGCTCATACCGAACATTCCGGGCATCTTTATCGGCAGGTAAGCACCTATGATAACGGTTATGTACATGGCGATGACAGCAATAACGGCAAACAGAGCAGGATTCTTCCCTTTCTTGTAAACCATGTAGCCCAGCCACACAGCGATTGGTATCTCTAACCAGACAGGAAATACAGCCGTTGGATACCAAACGAAACAAAGGGCAATAATCAGGGCGAAAATTGCGATAACTATCCAGAGCAGAAAAAAGATGATAAGCAAAAAGAGCTGTCTGACCCTGGGATTGATAAGGTCACTGACTAAATCACCAATCGAACGGCCTTTTGACCTCATGGACACTACCAGGGCTCCGAAATCGTGAACTGCGCCGATAAAAATGGATCCGAAAACGACCCATATGATGGCTGGGACCCATCCCCAGATAATAGCGATAGCAGGGCCCACAATCGGCGCGAGCCCGGCAACAGAGGTGAAATGATGCCCGAAGAGTATCTCCCTTCTTGTGGGAACATAGTCAATATCATCCTGTAACTCTTTCGAAGGAACCTTGGCATCAGGATTAATTTTGAATATCTTCTGTCCTATGTATTTTCCATAGGTATGATAGGCAACAATATAAAGCACAAAACATATGATAGCCAAAAGTAATGAATTCATGAGAGCCCTCCCTTATTAAAGTGAAGGATAATAAGAATTTAAATGCCGAATTCAGTATTGTGTTCTTTCCGGTTCATCACCTCCTTTGCCCATAACATTGCATGATGCTCGTGCATTGAAACACTCGGGTGAAGTCACCCAGGATTTTCACTTAAGGGGTGTGATCGCTTGAGAAAGAGCCTTATTTCCAATGAACTCGATAACGAAGGGCTAAACTACACCATTTGTCTCTATAGTTAATTATAACTAGTGTGTCAAGTAAAAAAA
>CAZOIE010000312.1:1052-2606 GCA_964579905.1 uncultured Planctomycetia bacterium | reverse complement strand
AAGCTGTTGCTTAATAACATTACTTAACTGTTTAAATGCCAAAAGCGTATTTTTTAATTTCTTCCTCGGCTCTATGCTTCCAATAAACAATAGAAAATCACCTTTTATATTAAACCTGAAAAGAAAACCCTTCCTTGTATTTTCATCAACCTCAATCTTTTTAAAATATTCATCAACCCCAGGGTATATCACATGGATCTTCCCCCGATCTAACTGATAGCTTCTAACAATATCATCCTTTGTAGAGATAGATGGTGTAATTATTACATCGGCGGATTGAAAAACTCCCAAATTCTTATCAAAGTTTTTGACAACATCTTCTGAATGCCCATAAGGCCATACCTTTGGGATAATATCATGAACCACCAATACAAATTTAGCATCCTTGGGAGGTCTCACTGTATAGCTTGAGGTATGAAAAACATCAATATTCTTTCCAAGTACCAAATCAAGCGGCAGCTTAAAATAATCCTTCCTATGAAAGAAATTTTTCCCTGGAAGAGTCGGTAGTTTTCTTTTTCTACTAAATAGCTTTAATTGACTATAAAGCAAGAAGGTTTCTTCTTTATCTACCTTAGATAATGCATTAATCAGATTCGTGGTATAGATACCAACTCCTGCTTGAGTCTTTCTAAGGGTAGATCTTATATCAATGGTTATTCGCATCTTTAATTTACTCTAACCTAGAAGCTTGCTAACCTCTTCAAAAACTTCTTTTGGGTTTATGTTTGTAAAGCAATCTCTTCTTCTGCAGTCTGACATCTTGAAATTCCTATAGCACGGTCTGCAGCTTAATGTAGCCTCTACTATTCTGTCTCTATTATTCCTCGGGTAAGGGCCATACACATCACTATCAACTGGACCAAATATTGAAACTGTACTCGCGTCTTGTGATTTGGCTATATGTAAAGGTCCACCGTCGTTACATATAAAAACCTTACAACTCTTAATCAATGCTGCAAACTCTTTTAGGTCTAACCTTCCAGATGTGTCTATCACATCTTTTTTGTTTATAGAATCTTTTACTTGCTTGCAAAGCTCAATTTCACCGTATGATCCAAACAATAGAATCTTTGCCCTATGCTCACCGATAAGTAGTTTGGCTAACTCTGAAAAGTTCCCCTGGGACCAATGCTTTAGGTTCGCGTCCCTACCCCAACTGGCACCCCCGCCTGGGGATATCCCTATTAGCAAATCAGAATCTTTTATCCCGCTTTCATCTAGGAATTTCTTAGCCCAACGGATGGTTTTATCGGCTACTGGGAAGTTAAGTTTTTCATCAGGGGTAGGAATCTCTAACTTTCTTAAAAGGTCAAGGTAATGCTCTACTATATGCTTCTTTGAAAAGCCCTCGATATGAATCTTGTCTGTTAGGAACCTTCCTCTTTGCTTATAATCAAAACCTACCCGGACAGGTATTTTTAGTAAAAACTTACCAGTAAATCCATACTCCGGTGCATTAGAAAAATCTACCATAAGATCATACCTTAGCTTTTTAAGTTCCTTTAAGCAGACTGATATCATCTTAAGCTTCTTTGCAAATCCCGATTTATC
>CAZOIE010000312.1:0-1042 GCA_964579905.1 uncultured Planctomycetia bacterium | reverse complement strand
GTACGCGAACCAAGTAGCATATTTATCTTACAAGACGGGAAGTTTGTTTTAAGATTACGTACTACTACACTTGAAAACAAAACATCCCCTATTCCGTATGGATTGACAACTAAGATATTTTTATAATCTCTCACAATCACTTAACCTTATTAAGTAACCTTTTAGATAAACCCAACACTTCAGATACGCTAATCGCTTCAAGGCATTTAAATCCGATATTACAGTTATGCGCAAGACATCTTTGACAACCTACCTCTTTATGTATATAGAGATCGTCTTTGCCCATAGGCTTCCACCTATCTGGACTAAGCCCTTTTTGCCTGCGGCCAAAGATGGATATAACAAAAGTCTTAACGGCAGTTGCAATATGGACGGGACCTGAGTCATTCGAGATAAATAACTTCATCTTCTTTATTAGGCACGCAAGTTCTCCTAATGTCAAATCACCTAGTGCTAGGATAGGCTCATTATGCATCATATTGGAAACAGCCTTTCCTATATCTACATCACCTGGTCGGGGGCCTGTAACTATTACAACCTTGGCACCATGCTCCTCTATTAGGGAATCTGCAAGCTGCCCAAAGCGTTCACTCATCCATCTTTTCGACGGACAACTTGCACCTGGATGCAAGCCTATTAAAATATCTGAGTCTGTAATATCATTTTCCTTTAAAAAGCTGTCTATCTTTAATGTGTCTTTCTCCTTAATAGGAATAAAAAACTCCTTAGAATCCTCTTTGATTTCCAATCCTATATGACGAAGGACATCAAGGTTATACTCCATTTCATGCTTTGAACCCAGCTGCTTCTTATGGGGTATCTTACCGGTGAGTAAAAAACCGAATTTTCTGTTATACCCAACCCTTATAGGGATGCCTGCAAGGAACGAAATTATATTAACCCTGTTTGTTGGATGAAGTATCAAAACCATATCTATCTTTTTTTTCTTGAGATAAAATGCAAATTTAACGGAAGACCATATGCTATTATGAATGGTATCCTTATCATAAACTATAACCTCATCAAGATGAGGATTACCCTC
>CAZOIE010000311.1:0-2626 GCA_964579905.1 uncultured Planctomycetia bacterium | reverse complement strand
TTGTCCATAAGGTTTACAAAAACCTGCTCAATCTTTTGTTTATCGGCAGTAATATCAAAATTGCTACCTGAAAAATTCTTCTCAAATTTATGATTCTTTGCTGATATGGTATGGCCAAAACCAAGACTGAGTTCTTCTATTAAATCTTTCAGACTGAAATTAGATTTATCCAACCTATCTTTACCTAGCTCAAGTTCTGAAAGGCTAAGAAGATCGTTTATAGTATTGCTAAGTACATTGGTGTGTTTTTTGATTATTGAAACAAATCTACGAGCATTTTCCTTATCATCTATTGCACCATCCTCTAAAGTTTCAATAAAACCCTTCATTGATGTAAGGGGGGTTTTAAGCTCATGAGACACATTTGCTACAAAATCTGTTCTTACCTTGTCTATTTTCTTTAAATTTTCAATTTTTGATATGAGCTCATCTGCCATCTTGTTCAGCGATTTAGCTAATATGCCAAGTTCATCTTTTGTTCTTATGTCAGCTCTTTTTGAAAAATCACCCTCTGCCAATGCCTGAGCAACTTCTTTCATTTGAGTAATCGGCCTTACTATGCCCTGTGACATAAAATACCCAATTATCAAAACAAAAAATATCGCAACCAATCCACCTAACAAAACCACCCTGTATATAACTCTTACTTGAGATTCTACCTCTTCTAAAGACAATGCAAGACGGGTTATTCCTAATACATTTCCTTTATGTTTAACAGGGCTAGCGACGTATTTCATATTATAACCGAGTGTATCGCTAAAGCGATTGCTTTCTCCTAAACCATCTTTAAGCGCTCTGACGACCTCCAGCCTATCTCCATGATTTTCCAGTAACAGTGGATCCTTTTTAGAGTCCCCTAACACCTCTCCCTCTTTAGAGATAACGGTTATACGTAATTTTAACTTCTCTGCCAAGTTTTTTGTTTTTCTCTGGATAAATTCCTGATTATTTTGTAATAGGCCTTCTTTTAGAATATTTCCAACGAGCAGCGTATTATTTGCTAACCTTTCAGAGATTTTTAACTCATAATAATCCCTTAACTTCAGACTAACAAAGAAATTCAATACAATAACGGCTGTTAAAACAAGTACTATATAAACACCTAAGAATTTCCAGAGAATTTTGTTTTTCATATCATATCTCTTTAAATCTATACCCCATACCTCTTACCGTTTCGATATAATTCTTAGCCTTGCCTAGCTTTTTCCTTAAGGACTTCATATGCGTATCTACTGTTCTATCATAAATTGAAGACTCATATCCAAAAACATTATCCAAAATCTCATCTCTAGATAAAACTATGCCCGGTTTTTGAACCATAAACTCAAGTAGTTTAAATTCTGTAGGGGTTAAAATAACCTCTTTATTTTGAACCGTTACTTTGTGTTTTAGGCTATCTATAACAATATCCTTAGATTCTGTCACCTTTTTAGACAAAAGCCTTTTTGATCGCCTTAACACAGCCTTTATTCTGGCAATTAGTTCTCTAGGACTAAAAGGCTTTACCATATAATCATCGGCCCCTAACTCAAGACCTACAACCTTATCTGCTTCCTGTGATTTGGCGGTAAGCATAATGATTGGCATTTGGGCTGTTGAGTCTTTTTTTCGTAAATTCCGACAAACCTCCAAACCATCAATACCCGGTAACATCAAATCCAGGATTATTAAGTCAGGTTTCTGTCTTTTTGTAACAGAAAGCACATCTTCACCTCTAGAAGCAGATATGGTTCTATAGCCCTCCTTCTTGAGGTTATATTCAATTACCTCTGTAATATCAGCATCATCCTCTACTATCAATATTTTTTCTTTAGCCAAAGATCCTCCTTGGTAGGTAATAAATAAAAACTGAGGATAAACTTACATAAGCTCTATTTGATATAGTATTCTCTTAAGCTATTAATTAAGATTTTTGCTTAAGGAATAATACGGTAAGATCATCCAATAGACTATCGCTTTTAGTAAAAACATTTACCTCATTTACCAAATACTCTGCCATTTCTTTTGAGGTGGGTCTTTTAAACATCGCGGGAGAAAATAATTTATCCTGTGGGAAAAAATCCCCTTTGGAATTGCGGGCTTCTAAAACACCATCTGTGCAGACTAAAAAGCTATCATCCTTCTTTAAGTCAAGTTCTGTTTGTTCATAACCTTCTTCATTTGTTATACCTAGGGGAAAACCTTTGGAAGCCTTCAAAAAACTGGCAGTCCTTGAATTTGATGAAAAAATAACAGGATCAAGATGTCCTGCATTTGCAAAGGTAAGCTTATTGGTTTTTGTATTAAATATTGCATATATAACCGTTATGAATACCCCTGGTGAAAACCTCTCAAAAAGTGAATTGTTGACCGCCTCAAGTACCTGCGAGGGGCTGTGCGCGTATTTACTAAACCTGGAAAAAAATCTTAACCCACTCATAATGCGGGCCATAAAGATAGCAGCAGCAACTCCTTTACCGGACACATCTCCGATTGCAAGACCAAGACGCTCATCATCTAGCTTAAACACATCATAAAAATCTCCACTTACCTTTCTGGCGGGAAAATTGATGCCATAAACCGAGAAGTTATCCCCTTCTGGAAAAACATTGGGGAGGAAACTCTCTTGGATTGATCTTGCATATTT
>CAZOIE010000310.1:0-2638 GCA_964579905.1 uncultured Planctomycetia bacterium | reverse complement strand
TTATCTTCTGGGTGGAGCTTGCTAAAGATCTTAAGATGATTACGCCTGATACAAAAGATTTATACAGAAGTACGCTTACCATTCTAGAGGAGCATGACATACAAATTAAAAATAAACCAAGGATTCTTGATGAGCCTAAGAGTTTAAATGCCATGATTAATTTTATTAAGATGCATTGGAAGGAAGCTCCAAATAAGAAAGGAATAATAAAATTCCTTAAGATTTTACAAGATATTATTGATGAAAATAGAGTTGTTACATGGGAAGAACTTTGGGAGAAGTTAAATAGTGCAATTAGCGTAAAGCAAATGTTCGAGTTAAGAGGTTATTATTACCAAACTATCTGCCCACTTCTAGATCTGTGCTTGGTGAAATGTAAGGTTCTGTCTAGGAAAGATATAATTCAAGCTGCAGAAGAGATAGTGTTAATAAAGGCTATAGAAACTTATAGAGATTTTTTAAAGGAACTTTTGAAGCGACATGATGTTGATGAAGATCAGTTAGAAACAATGCTTAAAGAGGCTGGTTATGACAAAGGTTGGTTTACAGAAATAAAAGAACTTAATCAAGCATTAGCAGCTGAGTCACAGGCTCATCAGCCCAGAGGGAGAGTTATTGCTAGTGCTAGGTCAGGTTTTGGGCAGGTTACTCATCAGGAACTTACTAAAGGAGAGAGAATTTTCCGTGATAGGCTTGAGAAGGGATTTATAAGTGCAGATCTTAGCAATGGCTTGGCTAAGACAGTTTCTGCCACATTAGTTTTATTAAGAAAAGAATCGCTGGTACTTCTTGAGCAGGATTTGTTTACGAAGGAAGAGTTTGAGGGTATTTATCGGCGCACTCTTAACGAAGATGGGATTAAAACCTTAGGCATTAAAGTTCTTAGTCAATTAAGGGAGTATAGAGAACAGAGATTTTCCGATACGTTAATTATAAGGTTTCTTGAGACACATCTTTTACCGTATGAAACCATCAGAAGATTGTTTCAAGAGCAAGGTGTTAATATATCCGATGACTTTAATGACGAAATGCCGGAGATTATTCAAGAGGTCTTTAGGCATCAGAGGGTGGAGGAGTGGATTAGGCGTGTTTGCAGGGTTTTAAAGACTCGAGGTACATTAGATCACAAGAAGCATCTTCAAAGATATGACCCTGAGAAGATGAAGCCTTGTTCACCTGAGAGACTTATTAAGCATCTTAATGTGTGCGATAGAATACTCGATAAAATAGTAGAAAGAGATAAAAATATGAAGTTCCCCTATATCAATCCAGAGTGGATTCAGAAAGATAATACGTTTATTGTGAAATTGCTTCAGGGTTATCCAATGAAGAGTGATATTCTAAGGTTAGAAGGCTTTGAAGATCGTGAGTTTGAAGTGGTTGAGTTTAATCCAAATACAATGAAGTTAGTTATACGCGAGATTGGAGATAGGATCAATGATATGGCTATTCCAGATGGAAGCATACGAGGGGATAGATTAGTTTTTGATATTAAACCTAATGCCTCTACGTTAGTTCAGCGGGCTTTCGTAAAACGTATGCTAGTAAGATTACAAGAAGGGGATACAACAGGCTTAGATTCGCTAGATAAACTTTTTGGTCTTACAGGACTGAGCGATGCAGGCATAGAGATTGAGCATATTGAATCTTTAGGTGATGAGGCACAGGATATAGCTGTTAAACTTGCTACAGCACTTACAGAAATTTTATTTATAGAGGGAGTAACAGGGGGCGGAAAGACATCAGTTATTGCAAGGGTTATTGAATTATTGGCTGAGACATATGGAAGGGATATCCTTCTTCTTTCCCAGGCAAATCAGCCGGTTGACAATGCCTTAGTCCGGGTTTTAGACAATGTTAATGCAGTTAGAATAGCTTCTAGTAAGGCAAAATTAAGCTATGAAGCAGAAAGGGTGTGGATAGGACCTAGAGTTGATGAACTTATAAATTCTGTACTTGATACTTACGAGAGAAGGATGGAAGATGGGGATTCAGGTACTGTTACAGCTGCAACCGCTATGGGCATCGCTATGCGCATAGCACTTATCATGAGTGAAGAAATCCCAATTCCTAAAAGCTATGATGTGATAGTAATTGACGAAGCTGCATGTCTAACTATTCCCGAAGCATTACCTGCCCTTATGCTTTATCTAAAGACAGCAAACAAGATTATTTTAGCTGGAGATCGCAAGCAGCCTGATCCATTTGGACTTGCGCCAGATCTTTGTAAGTATTTAGAAGAGGAAGGTATATCGGCGGAAGAATTAAGGATATACCAACAGAGTATTTTTGACTGGTTACTTGGAGATAACTTGGAACATCTCCGTGCAGACAAGGTAATGCTTCCAACAAACTACCGTAGCAAATCACCGCATAAGGTTGAGTTGTTTTCTGAAGAATTTTACGCTGGTTTAATGTATGCGGGAAGTTGGAAGGATAGTTCTACCTCTAGCATTCCAGCTTTTGAGATCGTTGATATATCAGGAAACGGAAATAACGGAATATTTTTTGATAAACAAGAAGATGGTGGAACTTCGTATTACAACAAGACTTCAGCGTCAGATGTTGTAAAGCTGGTTGAAAGGTATATTGAGGATGGTGTTGATTTTATCACAGTTCATTCAGGAATTACAAAAAA
>CAZOIE010000309.1:0-2638 GCA_964579905.1 uncultured Planctomycetia bacterium | reverse complement strand
CCGCCTTCTTAAACACCTCACATGGATCATCTTTTCCTGTTTTTTCTTTTAATATGTCAAATGCACCATAAACAATTCCCTGCGCGACGGTCTTCTTCCCCTTAGACATAACTATGTTAATGAACTTGGTAACAAGTTTACTGTTATACTTAGTATCAGGCGTTGTCTCTCTTTTCTCTGCCCTTTTTCTTCGCATTTATTCTCCCCTTTTGTCTTTCTCTTTAAAACCTAACATTTTTACTGTTTAGGTCGTTTTGTACCATACTTTGACCTGCTCTTTTTTCTATCTACTACTCCTTGAGTATCAAGCGTACCTCTTACAATATGGTAACGAACACCTGGTAAATCTTTGACCCTGCCACCACGAACAAGTACAATAGAGTGCTCTTGTAAATTATGCCCCTCACCAGGAATGTATCCGGTAACCTCAATGCTGTTGGTAAGCCTTACCCTTGCAATCTTCCTGAGGGCTGAATTCGGCTTCTTGGGTGTCATAGTTCTAACCTGCAGACATACACCTCTTTTTTGTGGCGCACTTTTTAAAGCTCTAGACTTTGTTTTATTTACTGATCGTTTTCTGCCAAATCTAATTAACTGATTAATGGTAGGCATAAATTTTACTTCTCCTTATTATTCTTAGCAGCCTTTACAACCTCTATCTCCCTATGACCAGCAAAACCAGTTCCCGCGGGGATAAGGTGGCCCATAATTACATTTTCTTTTAAACCAATAAGCTCATCGCGCTTACCGCTTGCAGCGGCTTCAGTAAGAACACGCGTAGTTTCCTGAAAACTAGCCGCAGAAATAAAACTTTCTGTGCTTAGTGATGCTTTTGTTATTCCTAGTAACAGAGGAATTGCTCTTGCGGGCTTACCCTTCTTCTTCGCAACCTTTTTATTTGCTTCTTGAAACTTAAATCTGTCAACCTGAGTACCTACCAATAACTCTGTATCACCAGGATCTTCGACCATTAACTTCTTGAGCATTTGCCTCACAATTACCTCGATATGCTTATCGTTTATTTTTACACCTTGTAACCTGTAAACAGCCTGAACCTCATTTACAAGATACTCCTGTAATTTCTTATCACCGGATACCCTTAAAATATCCTGCAGTACAACTGGGCCATCTATCAACTGTTGGCCTGAGAGTACCATATCACCTTTGTATACACTTAAATGCTTACCAGGCGGTATCACGTACTCTTTCTCCATGCCAGTCTGGCTCTTTATAATAACTCTTCTTTGTCCTTTTTTCGTAGTGCCAAACTCAACAATACCATCTATCTCACTTATAATCGCAGGATCCTTTGGCCTTCTAGCTTCAAACAACTCTGCAACACGAGGAAGACCTCCAGTAATATCTCTAGTCTTAGTTACCTTTCTAGGTGTCTTCGCCAAAAGACTGCCTGCCTCAACATGCGCACCATCTTTTACTACAATATGAGCTCCAGAGGGTATGGGATAGAAAGCTAAAATCTCATCATTGGAACTTGAAATTATTATCTGCGGGTGAAACTCAGTACGATGCTCAAGTATAACTCGTCCGGTAAGCCCTGTCTGCTCATCAATCTCCTCACGCATAGTCAGACCAAGCTTTATATCTTCATATTTAACTTTTCCGCTAACTTCGGTAAGAATAGGAGAGGTGTAGGGATCCCACTTAACCATCATTTCGCCTTTAGTGATCTCCTGCTCTTCTTCTTTATATAACATAGCACCCTGTGGTACTGTATAGCGTTCAAGCTCCCTAGTGCTCTCATCAATAACACTTATTTGACCGTTTCTGTTAAGAACCACTATCTCACCGACCTTGGTCTTAACAGTCTTTAAATTATGATACTTCACGCTTCCCTTATTCTTTGCCTTAACAAAAGATTGCTCGACTATTCTACTTGCAGTTCCACCGATATGAAAGGTACGCATAGTAAGCTGTGTACCAGGCTCACCAATGCTCTGTGCTGCAACAATACCTACGGCCTCACCAAGTTCAACAAGCCTTCTTGTCGCAAGATTTCTTCCATAGCACATGGCACATACTCCACGTGCAGACTCACAAGTTAATACACTTCGTATTCTGATCTTTTCAATCCCAGCTCTCTCTATCTCATCCGCCTTCTCTTCGGTTATCACCTGATTAGCCTCAACAATAATCTGATCGGTTATAATATCTACGATGTTATCAAGCGCTACTCTACCTATAATCCTGTCCTTCAAGCTAACCACTACCTCATCGCCCTCGATTATAGCACTTACAAAAATTCCATTTAATGTACCGCAATCAACCTCATTAACAATGACATCTTGGGCAACATCGATAAGCCTTCTTGTAAGATATCCTGAGTCTGCGGTCTTCAGAGCTGTATCAGCAAGTCCTTTTCTCGCACCGTGCGTAGAGATGAAATATTCAAGTACAGTAAGACCTTCGCGGAAATTGGCGGTAATAGGACTTTCGATAATCTCACCGGAAGGCTTTGCCATCAAACCACGCATACCGGCAAGCTGTCTTATCTGTGGCCTTGATCCCCTAGCACCTGAATCTGCCATCATGTAAATTGGATTAAAAGTATCAAGTTCTTTAAATAATAAGTCGCTAACAGAATCAGTTGTTCTGGTCCAAATATCTATAACCTTGTTAT
>CAZOIE010000308.1:0-2662 GCA_964579905.1 uncultured Planctomycetia bacterium | reverse complement strand
ATCCTCTGATACGGGCTGGCGGGTGCTATTAACAATTATCTCTTTATCCTTCCTCCACCATAATCCCAATATATCTTCTTTGGATTTTCCCTGGGCCAGTTCCAAAATGGTATAGTCAAACTCGCCTACGGCCAGAGCGTCTATCTTTTCTGATCTATTGATAATCTCCTCCGGCACCACTGAACACCAGGGCCCAACAAAGACTATAAAGCTTTTTGTGGCATCCTTAATTTGTTCTGCAAGCTGTACATCATTATCAAGGCTCTCTGTACAGGTGTAGATTACAGTTATCTCAGGATTAAAATCGGATATCCGCCCTAAAGTATCGCTTGCTGAAAGCCCATCAACTAAGGCATCAAGAAGTTTGACATCATGATTATGTTTTTCCAAAAGCCCTGTACAGTACCCCAGCCATATAGGATACCAATTACTCCCAGATATGCTCTGGACGGTCCAACGACCTGAACGAATAAATGCAGGTAGATACGGTGGATTAAGTAAAAATATTTTCATTTTTGTGAATAGATTACCCTCTTTGCCCCCTTATATATAAGAGGTAGGTTGCCATTGATTATCGCCCGAAATACTTTTTTTAGTACATAACCTGGGCGAAAATAAAACTCTCTGTTTGCTTTTTTGTACATCATCTGAACCTCATCGGGTACTGCTGTATCATTCATAGTATAGACCATCTTACCGCTTGTATGATAAAACTCTGCCCAATCCTTAAATAAGAACTTTCCGTTCTTCTTAATCTCATCATACATATTTGTTCCTGGATACGGTATAGCTATATTAAATAACGCAACATCCAAATCCAGCTCTTTGGCAAAATCTATCGTTTTTTGCATAGATTCAAGCCTATCACCTAAAAGACCAAACATAAAAAAACCGGTTACCTCAAACCCAATTTTTTTGGTTATCTTTACGGTCTTTCTAATATCATCCAGGGTTATATCCTTAGGGATTCTATCAAGAACTCCTTGATCACCTGACTCTATACCGTAGGCGATATAATCTGTGCCAGCTCTTTTCATCCTCTTTAAGAGCTCTTCATTTATCCTGTCTATTCTAAGGCCGTTTGAGAACCGTAGGTGAAGTTTAAACTTTGACCTTATTATACCATCTAAAATTTCTATTGCCCTATTTATATCGAGATTAAATACATCATCGGAAAAATCTATTTCTTTTACCTTGTACTCTTCTACCACATGCTCTATCTCTCCTAATACATTCTTAGCGCTTCGGGGACGAAAGGCGCGGCCGGAGATCGACTTATTGCAATAGGAACAGTTCCAAGGGCATCCCCTTGAGCTATACACTTGAGTCCAAGGAAAATACATAGTTCCTTCGGAAAAGTATGGCTTATCGCAGCCATTACTAATCAAAAGGTGTCTGGCCGGATATGGGATTGTGTTTGGGTCAACCTCTTGAGAATCTGCATTATGAATAATCTCGCCATCCTTCCTATAGGAAATACCCAATATATTGCCTAGCTCCTTACCTTTGGCGATATCTAAAAACGGATACTCGCCCTCTCCCCTCACTACAATATCAAATCCCCCATCAATAAGTTCCTCTGGAAGGTTCGATGCATGTGGGCCTCCGGCAACCGATACCATCTCCTTGGGTAATTTAGATGCTAGCTCTATTGAAAAATTGTGGGCAGGCGTCAGGATGCTAACGCCTACGATATTTGCCTTTTGCTTCATGGCATAGTCACAAATCTCTTGTATATCTAAATTCAATGCATTTGCATCCAGTATTTCGACAAAGATCTCGTTTTTTTCTAATACAGCTGCTAAATAGGTCAGCCCCATGGGAGGGCTTATCCCCCATATCTTGGAATCCCTCTTTACCCTATAGTTTGGTTGAACCAGCAATATTCTCTTTGTCATTTTCCAACTACATCCTTAAGTGGTAGCATAGCCTCCCTCAAAAACCCAAAAGACCAACTCACACTAGCAATTATCATTACAAGTAATAGATTAACGCCAACCTTAATCGACTTTGAATAGAGCCACCCAAAGATAACAATCGCCAGCGCCAAAAACAAATTAATAAATAACAAGGCTTGGCCACCGGTGGCATATAAAAGAACCTCCACAAAAAACAATATAGGCAGGAAAAGCCCTGCAATAACATGGGAGAGTTTTATCATCCTGATATTCTTCTTACCAACCTGCAGCCTCCCGATTGCAAAGCGGTACATCTGCCGCCAAAGCAACTTGGGGCTTGAGCGTCTATGATGGT
This sequence comes from uncultured Planctomycetia bacterium, assembly GCA_964579905.1. GTDB lineage: Bacteria > Omnitrophota > Gorgyraeia > VGKN01 > VGKN01 > CAZOIE01. Next base: position 409 of record CAZOIE010000308.1, on the reverse strand, counting down.
TTACGATAACATCGGGAACAAAAAGAAGCTTATAGCCTAAGCTGGTTAAACGAAAATTCATATCAACATCCTCGGCTGTTAAAAGACCCTCGTCGATAGGCATGACTTTTTGGAGTGCCTCACAAGAGTATATGGCATTGCATCCAGGCAGGTCATCTGTTTCGCTTACACCATCCAACCTTTCCCTATGAACAGAACCACTAATCTTGTTGGCCAATGCATACAATATGCTTATAGCCGTCTCGAAATTGCTTCCCTGTGTAGGCGTCTTGGTGGGACCGGCTATACCAGCTACCTTTGTATCTGTGAAATAATTAAGGCTGTTTTTAAGCCAACCCTTGTCAATTACACAATCGGCATCGGTAAAACAAATGTACTTACCACTTGAACTTGCAAAACCAACATTTCT
>CAZOIE010000307.1:0-2666 GCA_964579905.1 uncultured Planctomycetia bacterium | reverse complement strand
GAGGAGACGCCGCAGTAATAAAAGAAAACTATTATGATGAATTCATACCTGAATACGAAACCGAATTCGGGACTCAGTATGGATTCCAGGGATTAGAGGGCAAGGTCATAATAGAAGAGGTAACAGTAAGGCAAACCATAGCGTTAAACGGAGATGAAAGCGAAACGCGCATAGCTTATTTTGACCGCGACGGCAATCCCCTGCATGAAATCACAGGCACAATAGGCGGAGTGGCTTTTACAGCCACAAATGAGGTAGATGCTTTAGGGAACGGTATACTTACGATCACGCATCTCGAAAGCCCGATTACAAAGGTAACGCCTTTAGAAGGAGAAGGCGGAGAAGGCCCGTCAGCAGTAAACCAGTACGGGCAGCTCAGGCAGTGGGAGGCAGACGGCAATCTATATACAGAAATATACGTGAACTCTGAAAGAGGCGATCACCTGGCAATAATCAACAACCGCCTCAGCGCAGATGATATAGGCAGTACATGGTTTGTTCCTTTAATTGACATAGATGGTTCAGAAGTAACTTTAGGCTTAAGATCTACAGAAGGAACAGAGAATTCTATAATTTGGGAAATAATAAATGAAACAGGGAATTCAAAAATAGGTGCAACAGTAGAAAATTTATCAAATGCTACTCTCAGTGCATTAGGGTATGTGATTCGTGATGCTATAAGAACAACCTTGGATTCTGATCTTAATAGAGAAGAGATGAATTTATTAGCAGCATTTGGCGTGGTAAACAGCCTATCTGGCGAGATAACAATAGATGAGGATATAGAAGGCAGAGATAATCTACCATTTGAAGGTGAAGCCGGAGAAGGGACCTATATAAGTGGGAATATTGCAGAGGGAACCTACGATGTTACTTTATTTGCAGAACAGGACGAAGATTATAATATAGGTTTTATAAAAGATTCGAGCGGCGGGACAATCGGCGTTATAAATCCTGATGGGCACATAGAACCTGCAGGAACATTGATTATTAATTCAGGTGCTGCGCAGGGGCGTCATACGATAATTTTCTTTGTAGGTGCAGATGACTATGTTACTGCACAACTTTTAGATGCGTCCGGAGTAGTTACATATGCAATTAATGAAAGAGGTTCTATAGTTTCTATACAGGATATAATTGCGGCACAGGGATCTGTGTCAACAGTTACAGATTCAGACAGACAGGCCGCGCAGTTATATACTGATTTGTTTAGTGTAATTCAAGATATAAGAAACGAAGCTGACGGTGAATGGGTGAGCGGGAGCGACGCATTTAATGATGATAGAATTTTTGCTATAACAGATGAATTGGTTGAACTTGGATATGATCCTTGGCGATCAACAGATCCAAGCATGAATGTTATAGACATTATAATGCACTATTTAGCGGATGGTAATGAATGGGATCTTGCCAGGCTCGAAGAGATCTTTCTGGGAGACCTCGAACAGATACAGTATGCACGGCTTGATATAGATCCGTATACATTGCAACCATACGTTGAATTAGAACCCACTGTCAGTTTAGACCCCACTGTGAATAATAGATCTTCTCTGCGCGTATGGGGCATAGTTATAAAAGCAGCTATTTTTGGAGAGGGAAGCATCTCATCTAATGAGTGGGAATGGATGAGGGAAAACCAGGATGCTGTGTTAGGCACGCAACAGGCATATTCTAGAGCAAGAGTCAATACATTGGTCGCATTAGCCGTTCTGCATGGTGGCACAGATGTCTATACTCAGGAACAGTGGGATTTCTTAAGGGATAATGAAGATATTGTCTTAGAGATGCAAGAGACATGGACAGGCGTGACAGTATTCTCAAGAGGGGCGGTCTCATGGATGATACACGATCTTCCCCAGTTCGTAATTGAATGGGCGCCAGCGTTAGTAAGCCCTATTTATCTCGTTACCAAGATAGTCAGGACGTTTGATAAGGATCCGAATAATAATCTTATTTTACCTATAAGCCAGAGAATACAGGATAACAGAGATATCTATAGGGCAGATACACTGGCTATGGCAGATGGTATTATTGTCCATAATGAAACACTAAGAACCTGGGATTTAGGAGAGATCGTTGGAGAGCAGCTTGTAATAACAGCCCTTACTCTTGGGACAGCAGAGATTTTAAATGTAATACCAGCAACTGCAGCTGCAGGCAAATGGATGCTTGAAAAGAGTGCGTTTGCTATAAGGACAGGGTTATTGACTGCCGGTATATCTGAGGCATCTTATCTGGGGATAACCGCACTTAGTGGAGATCAGATAACTTTAGTTGATGCGGCTTTTGCCGGCGTCACAGGTTTTAGGACTGGATGGGGATTGAGCTGGTTTAATTCAGCAGGCAGTCTTTTTGCAACAGGCGCCAGGGCTGCAGAATTAGGATATGCAGGATGGCTTAGCCAGGCAACAGGCCGCTGGGCAGTTATACAAGGGTTTGCTCAAGGTACAAGGCAGACTGGCTGGTTTAGAGACTTAGATCCAAGACAACAGTTACTCTTTGATGCAGTTGTTACTATAGCTCTTATTTTCTCTACACCGAGATTTCCGCGTCCCGAAGGAGGAGGAGAAAGGCTGTAGCCTTTTCAAGAGGTCTTTGGGCGTATTTCAGATGCGTGGTCTGGTGAAGGCGGAGGATTGGGCAGAGCTTCGTGGCAAATATTCAAG
>CAZOIE010000306.1:0-2666 GCA_964579905.1 uncultured Planctomycetia bacterium | reverse complement strand
TAGCATTAAATGGATTGGTTGTGTCCCAATCAGCCGCAGACGCTACCGATGAAATTCTCAATGTTGTTGGGTCAATAGTAGCTGTTCCTGTGCTTGTAGATAGTTCTAAAATTTCGCTGGGGCCGTTCGTCCCGATGCCGACGTTGCCCGCACTTGTGATACGAACCCTTTCTGCTGTCCCCTCGTCATCAATAACTAAATCATTTCCTACTGTTGAAATTGTGTAAGCGTTTGTTGAAGACTTTAAGAATATACCAGCGGCACCATCAGAAGACTCTACCTTAGGCTGGATTGTGCCAGAGCCATAAATATGCAAAACTTTATCTGGCCCCGTCGTCCCGATGCCGACGTTGCCGGCTTTGTCAATTCTCATTCTTTCTGTGTTCTGAGTGGCAATAAGAAAACTACCCGTAGGGTTGACATTGCTAAAGAAAGCGTGAGTAGTAGATGGATTGTAACCAAAGTAGGCGCGGTTAGTCCCGGCAAGAGCGTTAAAATAGACATTGTCGCCGTTGGTCCCGCCTGATAAAAGCAGTTTGTTGTTTTCTGAACTGACAATATGAAGCATGGCGCCGGGGTCCGTCGTGCCGATGCCGACGTTGCCGCCGGATTCGTATATCGCTGAGTCTGCCAGCGTATTTGAATCGCTGAATTTTGTAAGGTAGTTTGCCGTGCCTGAGCCGTCAACGACGTTTGTGCCCGAGATCGTGCCGGCGACCGTAAGATTGCCGGATTTATCGACGGTGATTTGCGCTGTGCCATCGCCGTCGTGCACCAGGAATAGGTCACTGTCCCTGTATGCGGTCACGCCTGATGCGCCTGCAGTATGTGTGGAGTCAAGCGTGAGACTGGTGGCGCTTCCAATAGCCGAGACCGTGAAGACTTCGTCTGCTATCTTTATCGCATCGCCTACTGCGAGCTCTGTGTCAAAGAGAGTGCTTGTGCCGGTTACGTCTGCCGTGGCTGCTGTGACAGATACTGTGCCTGAAAGGGCAGTGCCGAGTGTGCCTTTGACGTTGAGATTGGCTGCTGGCGCGGTCGTGCCTATGCCGACGAGGCCTGATTCTGTCACAGTTAGGGTTTTTGTATTCCAACCATTTGCTCCCGAGGCAATATAAAAATTACCTGAAGATTCATTTGCTAAGCCAATTTTAAATTTATTACCTCCAGCTGAGCGAAATTGGATAGCACTATCAACTGTTGTTCCATTCCCTCGATCTAGTGTCAGCTGGGCATGACTGGATGAATCTATCTCTATCGCAGATGTATTTCCTGTTCCAGAGATTTTTAATACACTTCCATCAAAATTAGTGGAAATATGTAACGGGGAAGTTGGTGCCGTCGTGCCGATGCCGACGTTGCCGGTGCTTTGCACCGTCACCAAACCTGTCCCACTACTGTTTTGTATTTGCAGTAGATCGGCAGTCTGACTTGACGCTCCTTTTATTAGTGCAGCCATTGTTCCAGCATTTTTGTTTGAAACTTGTAATTGAGCTGTTGGCGCAGTATTTGCTGTAGCATAAGCGCCAATATGAACACCAACATTATTGTGGATTGATAATGTCATTTCCCCAGAGTTTCCAGAGCCAATAGCCGCAATGCCCGTTGTGCTTGCAGGGGCCCCCATAAAGAACTCTTGCGTGTTACCAGTCTGAAAACCTATAAATGCCTGATTTGTAGTGACTCCTCTTTCAATAACAAGATTGGTACCGCCACCAGCTGCTGTATCAGATTGAATAGCAAGTCTAGCGTTAGCACTATTTGTGAAACTTGGTGAACCAAGAGTTAATAATCTAATCGGGTTCGTCGTCCCGATGCCGACCTGGCCGCCGTCTTCTATGAAAACGCCTAAGTTTGTGCCATCATCGTAGAGGCCAAGGCCTCCTGCTCCTGAAGCGCGGAGGGCTGATGCATCTATATCATCTTCAACAGCAACCACGTTACTTGTGATGTCTATGTCATTGCCTGCTGTGTATGGGGATGCAATGTCATAGGTAGAGGCGCCGTCATACATCTCCCATTTATCGCCTGTCTCGTTCCACCTTATATAGGAGTCAGCTAGAGTGCCTCTTTCCACTCTTATCTGCGCGTCAAGGCTTGGGGCGCCAGTGACATTGGCGTTTAGGACCATCTCATTGTCCTCGATAAGCACCTCTTCTACATTCAGGACCACTTGTGTGCCCTGGACTGTGAGGTTGCCAGCTACTACGATATTACCGGCATTGTCAACGCTGAATTTAGATGAGCCGCCGACCTGTGCGTCTAAGAGAAGCGATGTGCCAGGTGAAGCAGTGTCTGTCATCGAGATTAAGAGGCCGGTGTCATTGCCTGAGGTGAGCTTGTTCGTGGTGTATGCAAGTGTGTATGCAGTCTCGTTGCCAGTGGCTGCGCTCATGGTGTCAACAGCATGGAGTCGTGCTGTAGGAGCAGTAGTGCCAATGCCGACATCGCCGGCAGAGTTATCGACGAAGAAATCTCCGTCGCCAACATTAAGGTTATCGCCAATACTAATATCACCACTGTCGTTGATAATATTAGATCGAATAGTAAGTGTAGTAGGAATTAAATAGACATTACCAGCAGCCCCGTTAATATTGGGATTGGGTCCTTCAAGTAACAGTCCACCGTTATCAGCATAAATATGAAGGTCTGCAGTTGGCGCCGTT
>CAZOIE010000305.1:0-2667 GCA_964579905.1 uncultured Planctomycetia bacterium | reverse complement strand
CTTTGCGGGTTTTGGTTTTTTTCTTGGAGTAGCTATCTGCGAGATTGTCCATCTTGGTGAGTTTTTTCTTATCCCTCATTACCTGCTTATCCTGTCTTGGCTTCTCATTGAGCTCTATCTCTTTCTTGGAGTAGCTATCTACGAGATTGTCCATCTTGGTGAGTTTTTTCTTATCTTTGACATATTGTTTCTCAGGTGGTTCTGTAGCCTTCTCTTTTTTCTGGACCTTCACCTCTTCAACCTTTATTGTCTTGGGGGGCTTATCATCTCTCCTAATTTCTTTTTGAGGAATAATTTTCGCCGCCTTATGAGACTTTTTGGTAAAGGGTATAGCTTCCTTAGCTTTTGATAAAAATCCCATAAACCCTTTTCTTGTAGTCGTTCCTACTATGTTCAACGTAAATTTTGTATCCCCTTCCTTTGTCACCTCGAACTTCTTAGGTTTTTTTAAATCAACAACAAAAAAGGACACATTATAGTAAGACTTATCTAAGTCATCGGGAACTTTTTTTAAACCTTTAACGGCGCGTATTCTCTTGACGGAACCACCAATTTTCGCTGTGTCAGATACATTTGTAAAAATTTCATCTGGAGAGGTAATCACTATGCTTGGAGGGTTCTTAACCCCATGACACACAATATCGGAAGGCTCTCTTGTTTCTATTGAGATTATAACGCTATGTTTGGTGGTCTCATATGAAAGCTTTGTTACTATAGCATTGGATATTGATGCATTAACATATATGAGAAAGATAAAACTGCTAAAAAGGAAGGTTAATAAAAAACTCGCTTTTTTTGAAATTCTTTTCATTTAAACCTTAAAATATCTTGATTAAGAAATTTTCACACTACTTATCAGCTGTTTTGGCGAAGCCGCCTACTCGGTCGAAGACCTACTCGGTCAAAGACCTACTCGGTCGAAGACCTACTCGGCTGATGATGTTTCCTCCAGAATAAGATAACTTCGTAGCTTTACCCAGGTTTTGGGGCCAACTATACCGTCTACAACCAATCCGTGAGATCTTTGAAAGTCTTTTATCGCCTGTTTGCTTAAAGGACCAATCTTCCCATCGATATTACCTGTATAAAGATTAGCATTCTTTAATGCCTGCTGGATCTCCTCTTTGGTGCCAATTTTGTTTTCATCAAAAACAGACTCAGGAATTTCTACCGGAGTAACAGTTATTGTCTTTTGCGAAGCATCCTTTAGCGGCTGTGATTCTTCCAGCGGTTCAGCAAGCTCTGGCTCTTCAAGCTGCGTACCAGGCTGAACCAGCTCTATCGGAGGCAATGTATCCTCGCTTAAAGTCGGTTCCTCTTTCTTCCCGCAACCGTTCGATAGCAGTAATACAGAAATAAAAACTATCAAAACACCGATCTTTACTAAATTCATACCTTCCTCCTATTTTATTTTAAATAGTATCATTTTTTTTAACTTAACACAATATTTATCTATAAGAATAAGAAGCCTCTTTATAAGATTAGATGACTATATTGACAAGCTTGTGTGGTACAACAATAATATCCTTTACAGGACTTGCAGATATATATTTCTTTACCTTTTCAACCTCAAGGACCAATTTCTCTAGCTCTTCTGTGTCTATAGTAGATGAAACCTCTATTTTAGACCGAAGCTTACCATTTACCTGTATAATCATTTGTACGGTTTCCTTCTTCAAGGCAGCTTCGTCAAACTTGGGCCAAGACACTTTAAATACGCTCTCACTATTGCCTAATATAGACCAAAGCTCCTCTGCTATATGCGGGACAAACGGTGCCGAGAGTAAAATAATCGATTCAACGGCTTCTTTTGCAACTGCACCTTCTTGAGCAGACCTTTCGTCATTAGCTTTATCCATTAAAGAGTAAATATAGTTCAAAAGTTCCATAATTGAACTTATGGCTGTATTAAAATGAAAATCCCCTTCCATGTCCGAGGTAACCTTCTTTATTGTCTGATGGGTAAGCCTTTTAAGTTCCTTTAACTGCTCGTGATTAGCAGAACCTATCACAAAATCCTTCGAAACTAAAATCTGCACAAGCCTCCACAACCTATTCAAAAACCTCCATGCTCCTTCGACACCGCTATCGATCCATTCCGCATCTTTCTCCGGCGGGCCTATGAAAAGAGTATATAGCCTAACGGTATCTGCTCCATAGCGATCTATTAAGGCGTCTGGGCTTACGACATTTCCCTTGGACTTAGACATCTTGGCACCATCTTTAATAATCATGCCCTGGGTAAAAAGCCTTTTAAAGGGCTCCTGAAACTTCACATGCCCCATATCGTATAAAACCTTGGTCACAAACCTTGAATACAAAAGATGTAGTATAGCATGTTCCACTCCACCTATATACTGATCAACCGGCAACCATTTATTCGCTATCCCTTCATCAAACGGCTTCTCATTATCGTTGGGCGAGAGATACCTAAGATAATACCAGCTCGAATCTACAAAGGTGTCCATAGTATCAATCTCTCTTTTAGCTGGTTTTTTGCACTTTGGGCATTTCGTATTAACAAAATCCTCAGCATCTCTTAATGGAGACTTTCCATCGGGCTTGAACTCTACACTTTCAGGCAGTAAAACAGGGAGGTCTTCTTCATCTACACCAACTACGCCGCAAGTATCGCAATATACAACAGGTATCGGTGCACCCCAATAC
>CAZOIE010000304.1:0-2668 GCA_964579905.1 uncultured Planctomycetia bacterium | reverse complement strand
ACACTATCTGCGCCCAGCCACACATGGGTTATAATCTTACGAAGATTCCTAATAGGCTTATTCCCTTTGAATTAACGTGGAATTTAAAGACTAAATATATCGCCAAAAAAGTCCTATCCTTCAAAAAAGTAAAATCTACCAATGATGTTGCATGTGAGCTGGCTAATAATGGCATAAAGGAAGGGACCATTGTAGTATCTGAGGAGCAGTCAGGAGGAAAAGGAAGGCTTGGTAGAAGATGGGTATCGCCAGCTCATAAAGGCATTTACATGTCTATCATTCTGCGGCCTAATATTCCACCTGTTTCCTCGCCCGAGCTTACCCTTATTGGAACACTCGCAGTTTGTGGGGCGATAAGGAAGCTAACAGGTCTTTCTTCATTTATAAAATGGCCAAACGATGTTATAATTAACAATAAGAAAGTTTGTGGCATTCTGACAGAGATGAGTGCAGAGGTTGATAAAGTAAAGTTTCTGGTTATAGGTATGGGGGTTAATGTAAATACAAGCAAAAAGCAATTACATCTTAAGGATGCTACTTCAATCATGGAAGAGTTGGGCTATGAAGAATCCCGCATTGAACTTACAAAGCTTATCTTATTAAGATTTGATGAATTGTACGATACCTTTAAAAGAAAAGGTTTTAGTAGCATACTAAGTGAAATTAAGAAGTTTTCCGCTACATTGAATAGAAGGGTAAGGGTGCATTATCTAGATAGGTTTATTGAAGGGCACGTACAAAATATAGATAAGGATGGAGCTCTTGTGATAAGACGTGATAGCGGTTTTATAGAAAAGGTTTATTCAGGTGATATAGTAAATATAAGATAGTTACGCTTTATGGAGGTTGTTTAATATGCAGGAAAAGGATAAACATGAAATAAGTTGCAGGACGATTAACACTATAATGATGTATGTTCAGAACAAAGGGAAGGACCTGCGGAAGCTTCTTAAAGGGCTTCCATATGATGAGAAATATCTTACCAATACAAATAATTGGATTTCCCGTGACGTTGAAAAAGAAATTTGCAGGCGGCTTAGGGTTATGTTCGATGACGATAATATTCTCTTTAAGATAGCGCTAGAGACAGAAAAGCTGCGTAGCCTTGGATTTATTGATCATATACTTAGACTTATGGGTAAGCCACAGTTTATCATTAAACAAACCCCGAAGTTAAATAAATACTTCACCAAGGTGCATAGACTGGAGGTTATTGAGTGTAGTGCAAAGTATGCAACGATAAGGTATTTTGCCAATGAAGGATATAGGATGAGCCAAGATGACTGCTGTTATACATCCGGTATCTTGACAGTCTTTCCGCGGATCTGGGGCAGTGATCCTGCAGACGTAAAGGAGGAATTTTGTTCTGTCCCAATTCAGGAAAAGGGCGTAATAAATGGCAGGACCTATACAGTTGATGAAGAAGGGAACGTTTTTGAGCGTACAGTAGATAGTGATTCAAAGCCAAAGAAGATAGGCAGGCTAAATAAGGATAATTCATTTAAACTTGGCGGTATTACCTATGGCGCCAGTAGTTGTCTGTACCATATTTCATGGTCGCCAAGAAGATTTTGGATAAAAAGATTTCTATATAGCGTTTTTAAGAGGCCAAAGGTTCTTAAAGAGACGATAGATGAGATGCAAAGGCAGAATGATATTATACAAGCTCAATATGAAGAACTGTACCAGAAATCCCTCCAGCTTCAGAAACACTATATCGATACCATAAATGCCCTTATACGTGCCATAGATGCAAAGGATCACTATACAGAGGACCATTCTCTAAACGTAAGCTATATAGCCGAGTCGATTGCTGAGAATCTGGACCTCGGTCCTAAAAAGGTAGATGCCATTAAGCAGGCATGTAAACTCCATGACCTTGGTAAGATCGGCATAAAGGATAGCATTTTGCTTAAGCCGGGAAAGCTTACAGATGATGAATGGAAGGAGATGAAGAAGCATCCGATTTTGGGAGCCGAGATAATAAAGCCACTAACCTTCTTAAGCGAAATTGCCCTGTTGATTAGGCAGGATCATGAGAGGTGGGATGGTGGGGGGTATCCGGATGGTTTGAAAGGGGATGAGATTGATGTTGGTGCAAGGGTGATAATGCTGGCAGATTCCTATGATGCTATGATATCGGGAAGGGTGTATAGAGGTGCATTAAGCAAAGAAGAGGCTATTCAAGAGATTAAAAGTAAGTCCGGTTTGCAGTTTGATCCAAAGGTAGTAGAAGCATTCTTAAAGGTAGTATTAAAAGATGATGATTCAGGAGAAAATTCTGACTAATAGGTATGGATAAAAGAGTAGGCTTGTATTTAGGTACCGAGATTGATGAGACGTGGTGGAAGAGGTATAGGAAAGATAAGCTTTTTGCAAGGGGTAACGGAAGATATTGGTTTGATAAGAGTGAATTTTGTTTTCACAGATTTTTGACAAAAGAACCTATAAAGATCCCATACAACAAAATAACAAACATCACATTAGGAACATGGCATTCGGGCAGCCGAGTACCCTTACGGGCACAAGTAGGCACCCTCCGGGTTGATGCTGTATGGGTAATCTAATTGTTAAGGTTTTATGGGGTAAAGAAGATTTTAAACTATGTTCTGGGTTTCTTGTTTCAAAATACAAGAAGGATGCTATAAGTTTAAAACAGGAGTTTGAG
>CAZOIE010000303.1:0-2680 GCA_964579905.1 uncultured Planctomycetia bacterium | reverse complement strand
TTTACCGCCTCATCAATTACCGTTAGGGTCCGAAGACCCAAGAAATCCATCTTAAGGAGGCCTGCTTTTTCCAACGATTCCATCGCACAACCGGTGGTTATCTGATCATCGCCGGTTTTAAACAGAGGTATATGCTCTGTTAAGGCATCCTCGCTGATTACGACACCCGCTGCATGTGTTGAGGCATGCCTACTTAAACCTTCCAACGTACTTGCCGTATCAATTAAATTCCTAATCTTGTCTTGTGAAGTATACAAACTCTTTAACTCCGGCTCAAATTCAACTGCGGATTTTAGTGAAATATTTGGATCAAATGGAATCAGCTTTGCGATTTTATCAACCTCACTATAAGGCATATTAAGAGCACGCCCCACGTCCCTAACTGCCGCTCTTGCAGCCATGGTACCAAAGGTAATTATCTGGGCTACATTGTACTTTCCATACTTTTTGGTTACGTAATCAATTACCTCACCTCGCCTTTCATAGCAGAAGTCGATATCGATATCGGGAAGGTTGTGTCTTTCAGGATTTAAAAACCTCTCAAAAAGGAGATTGTACTTTAATGGATCTATATCTGTTATCCCAAGGCAATAACTTGCCAGGCTACCAGCTGCAGAACCTCTACCCGGTCCTACGGGAATATTATTATCCTTGGCATAATGTACGAAATCCCATACGATCAGGAAATAGCTTGTAAGCCCGGCCTCCTTAATTGAATTGATCTCATAATCCAATCTTTCCAATATCTTTATGGCGCTGGGGGAATCGACATTTTTATATCGCCTAGAGAGACCTTCATGGCACAACTCCCTTAAAAAGTCTTCACGGGTTTTACCTTCCGGGGGCATGTAATGAGGCAGGTATGTTTTTGAAAAGTCTAACTCAAGATTGCATTTATCGGATATTACAATGCTATTTGTAATTGCCTCTGGGATTTCCAAAAAAGCTTTCTTCATCTCATCGGCATTCTTTAGGTAAAACTCATTCTTGCTAAACCTCATACGCTGTTCATCTTCAACGTTGGTCTGTGTCTGGATGCACAACAAAACCTCATGGGCCCAGGCATGCTCTTTTAACAGATAATGAACATCGTTAGTGGCAATCAAGGGAATGTTGTTCTTTTTTGAGGCCTCAATAATACATTTGTTTACCTTCAGCTGATCTTCTAATTTGTTATCCTGAATCTCAAGGTAAAAATCGTCATTAAAAACAGACTTATAAAAATCTACTGCATCAAGCGCCTCCTTCTCTTTATCAAGAAGAAAGTTATATGCAACCTCACCTTGCAAGCAAGCGCTCAGACACACTAGACCTTTTGAATATTTCGATAAGAGCTCCCTGTCTATTCTAGGCTTATAATAAAAACCCTCGATATACCCAAGGCTCACAAGCTTCATAAGGTTTTTATAGCCAATCTCGTCCTTTGCAAGCAAGATAAGATGGAATGCTGCTTCTCTATTTTCATTGAGGGTCTTATTAAATCTTGATCCCGGGGCAACGTAAACCTCGCAACCTATAATTGGCTTAATGCCGGCATTGATTGATTTTCTATAGAACTCTATTGAGCCAAACATATTGCCATGGTCGGTCATAGCTATGGAGGGAAACTTATAGTCGCGGGCGAGTTTCAATAAATCGTCTAGTTTGCAGGCGCCATCAAGTAGGCTATATTGGGTGTGTAGGTGAAGGTGAACAAAATCCGAATGCGGCATTTTTGTCTTTTCCTATTATATTGCGTACGAAATTAAAGATGGACGAGATTCGAATATGTTATTTTGTCTATTCCCATTCAATAGTAGAAGGAGGCTTTGAGCTTATATCGTATACGACTCTATTTATCCCCTTTACCTCATTAATAATCCTATTTGAAAGTGTGTTTAAAACCTCATCTGGAAGCCTTGCCCAGTCAGCGGTCATGGCATCAACGCTACAAACGGCTCTGATTGCGATAACCTTTTCATATGTCCGTTCATCTCCCATAACCCCTACGCTTCTGACCGGAAGCAAGACTGCAAAAGACTGCCATAATCCTTTGTACAACTTGGCTTTCTTGATTTCCTGCATAACTATCTCATCTGCATCCCTTAGGATTGCAAGATCTTCCTGGGTAATCTTGCCAATAATTCTAACCGCAAGACCTGGACCAGGAAATGGGTGCCTTGATACTATGCTATCAGGAAGACCCAGCTTCTTACCAAGAACCCTAACCTCATCTTTAAATAACTCCCTTAAGGGCTCAATAAGTTTTAACTTCATCCTTTCTGGAAGACCACCTACGTTATGATGTGTCTTGATAGTAGCAGAGGGTCCACCAAAACTTGAAACGCTCTCGATCACATCCGGATAAAGTGTGCCCTGTGCCAGGAATTTTACCTTACCAAGCTTTTTGGATTCAGATTCAAACACCTTTATGAATTCATTCCCTATAATTTTACGTTTCTTTTCAGGATCGCTAACATCTTTAAGCTTAGATAGAAACTGTTTACGTGCATCTACTATTTTGAGGCTTAGCTTGAACTTCTTGATAAAGACCTCTTTTAATATCCTGGTTTCATTTTTCCTTAAAAGCCCATTATCTACAAATATGCAGATAAGTTTACGTCCAATTATCTTATGTAATAACATAGCTATAACCGACGAATCAACCCCTCCACTTAGGGCACACAAAACCTTCTCTTTG
>CAZOIE010000302.1:0-2682 GCA_964579905.1 uncultured Planctomycetia bacterium | reverse complement strand
TAAGCTCCTGATGAACACATTGGACCGAAGGTAGCTGCCGTGACAACGTCTACTTCTTTAGCCGCCTCCTTAACTCCTTTTTTATCAACTATGTCTATAATCTCCTCAGCGGTAACTACAACTGCTTTACCCTTTTTAATCTTTTCATTTATTTCTTTAATAGTTTTCTGTGACATTATATTACCCCCCCTGGTGAATAAATTTTTATTTTAACTCTCAATTATTTTGGAATCAATATATAAACTTTCCTTAACCTTTCAAATATTCTATCCCTCTCTTGAAAATAAGTTTGTCGATAAATATCTTTCCCCTGTATCGGGCAAGATTACAACTATAACCTTTTGTTTATTTTCTTCTTTCTTAGCTACTTCTATCGCTGCATAAGCGGCCGCTCCCGATGAAATACCAACAAGCAAACCCTCTTCCTTGGCTAGACGCCTCGCGGTATCTATGGCATCCTCATTGCTTACCTGAACTATTTCATCAACTAAACTTCTATCTAACACATCCGGTATAAAACCTGCACCAATACCCTGAATCTTGTGTGGCCCGGGCTGACCACCAGAGAGAACTGCCGAATCCCTTGGCTCTACCGCTATAACTTGTAATTTGGGGTTTCTATTTTTAATTACCTTTGATACTCCAGTAATTGTTCCTCCTGTGCCAACTCCAATAACTAAAACATCTACCTTGCCATCTGTATCCTTCCAGATTTCCTCGGCCGTTGTTTTTTGATGAATTTGCGGGTTTGCCGGGTTCTTAAACTGCTGCGGGATAAAATATTTGGGCTCCTTCTTTGCAAGCTCCTCTGCCTTCTTAACCGCACCCTTCATTCCTTCACTACCCGGTGTTAGAATAAGTTCAGCATCAAACGCGCTAAGCAAACTTCTTCTTTCAATACTCATCGTATCAGGCATAGTAAGAATAAGTTTGTATCCCTTGGCAGCACAAATAAATGCAAGGGCTATACCGGTATTGCCGCTAGTAGGTTCAATTATAATAGTATCCTCTTTAATCAGACCGGCTCTCTCCGCCTCCTCAATCATACTCACACCTATTCTATCCTTAACGCTGGAAAGTGGGTTAAAAGATTCAAGCTTAGCTAAGACTGTAGAGTCTAGTTCAGATGTTACCCTATTAAGTCTTACTAATGGGGTGTTACCTATTAATTTTGTTATATCATCTGCTATCTTTGCCATCTTCAATCATCCTTTTTTTAGTTAATCTAATCTCTACTAATTTTATCGAGATAATAGAGATTATACCCAGAATAAATCTAAAGTCAAGTATTTTTTGAAAAAATAGAAAGTTTTAGCTATCTGAAATGCTGGGCTTTAAGTTAAGCAGTTTTATCAGATGATTTCTTTCCTGAGAAATAAGCTCTTCTACTGTAGGAACACTACTTTTAGAAATCACACTTTTTAATCCATCGTAGAATATTATAGAATCCTTCTCGACTCTTATTCCCATGTCTATAACTTTATCGGCAGTTTTTAGCGACTTGGCAAGTGCTGCGGTATCCACTGTCTTTATAAAAACATGGCTATCGGCCAGGGCTTTTAAATATAATGCATACTCTCCTGGATTTGCCTCTGTTATATCGGCATCCGAAACCCCTTCTAATATTTTCTTAAAGGCCTCTATATGAGCCTTCTCTTCTGATGCCAAAAACTTAGCAGTTTCTTGAAGCTCAAAAAAACGTGATTCATTTGCTATCTCTGTATAGAACTTATACCCGTTTTCTTCTATTTTTATAGCAACATTCACAACCTCTGATGCTTTAAAAATATCTGACATAACCTTCCTCCGTTTTATAGGTTTTTATTTTAAATTGTTAAGGCGCAAGTTAAGCTTGGTAAGATGTTTCTTTTCCTCATCCAATATCTTTGAGAATGCTTTCTTGCCTTCTTTATTTTGAGAACTCTTATGCGCCTCTGTGAAAAAGAGTATAGACTCCTTCTCTGCTTGTATTCCTACCAAAATAGCATCCCTTGCCGTAAGACTCTTGAATGAGTTCTTTGTTATTAAATTAATATCAAAAATTCCGGTCGTCACAAGGGCATCTAGATATTCTGATACCTCATCATCAACAGAGCTAACTCTTAATTTTGAACCCTTTAAACCGTCATGGAGCTCCTTAAACTTCTTATAGTGATACTTTTCATCCTCTAATAACTCTAAAAAGACCTTCTTGGTTGCCTGATCCTTTATAATCGAAGATACCTTAGTATAAAACTTCATACCATTCTTTTCAATGTTCATTGCAACCTTTAGGGCTTCATCATCAGAAAGATATTTGATCATTTTATATAATTCCTCTTATTCTCCCGCCACATGGCCATGATCATGGGAGGTGTAGATAGTTTTTATTGGTGATGGTATGTCCTGCTTCTTGCAATAATCATCTATGGCAGAGCGAAGGGCCTGCTCAGCAAGAACGGAGCAGTGCATCTTTACCTTAGGTAAACCCCCAAGGGCCTCTGCAACTGCTTTGTTTGAGATCTTAAGAGCTTCTTCAATAGCCTTACCCTTAACCATCTCCGTTACCATAGAGCTGGTAGCAATTGCCGCACCACAGCCAAATGTTTTGAACTTGGCGTTTGTAATTATACCTTTTTTATTTACCTTTATATATAGACGCATTATATCACCGCAGACCGCATTACACACATTTCCTCTGCC
>CAZOIE010000301.1:0-2683 GCA_964579905.1 uncultured Planctomycetia bacterium | reverse complement strand
AACCCTCTTTCTCTAATACGATCTAGGTTATGTCTATCACTTAATTTCTTCAAAAGGGTTTTCTGTCTAGCATTTAAACCAATTTGCCTGGCCTGTCTAAGAATTACCTCAATCGTCAACTCACCCTTAATTACCTCTGGTTCTTGGCTTTTTTGTCTTGAGGTAATTAATTCAAAAGCTGAATAAATACTCTGTCCCGCTAACTTAAAAAGAATACCAATATAAAGTATACTTTTTTTCAAGCTTTTAGCTTTTCTTCGAAGACCACTTGAGTGTTTTCTCTTAAACGATCTCATTTCCTCTAAAGTAACTCTATATATAAGCTGGGGAGTTTTATTAATATGTACCATATATACATATATAGCATTGCCCAACAATATAAGCGCGAGAGTTGTTCCTGAATAAAGATAAGCCGGCCAGACAAGTGCAGTAAGAAAACCAGCTATTAAGACAGGTCCGGTAAAGGCAGCGTTTGCAAAGAAGAGATGTGGAAAAAAGTGAACAAAGAATGTAGAACCAAATACAAGCAGCATCCGAGAGTTCCATACAGTATCATAATAGACTCCAGGTGAGGCGAGTAAAAATGCAACCCCCGCAAGTAATGCGGTTACTGGTTGGAACCACCAAGATATTAAATGTTTATAGGGGGCTATAGGAAGCCATGGCTGAACATCATCAGAGTCATCTGCTTCCGGCCAAATTATATTAGCGTCATAGGCAAAGTGCCAACCTGCAACAAATAAAATCAGCATCCATGATACAATTGGACTAGCATAAATGAATAATAAAAGATATGGGATTAGGAAAAGTATCTGTTTGATAAATTTTAGAACATAGCTAAGAAATTTTTCTTGGTTGTTTCTAGTTTTTTTAATCTTATTAGGCCCAATTGATTTTTCAAGTCTTACAAGAAATACATGTGAAAGCACAAACACAGAAAATACGGTAAACAATCCAATAGCTGCAATCTTAGGAGGAGATAGATCTCCCAGACCAAACCACTGCAATAACCATTCCCCTGCTATTATAGGATATTGAGATTTTGTAAACCAGATGAGTGCTGGAATTTCAGCAAATAAGGAGGCAATTCCTATAGTACGATTCAACCTTTCATTCTTTGAAAATAGCCTTGATATACGATAGCCGATTGAATTTACTAATTTGCTTGCCTCATCTTCAACTCTAGCAACTCCAGTAGCTGATTGTCTAATCCGCGATAATATAGTCTTTGCCCTCTCTAATTCCGGCTCCCAATGGTAAGTTACTATCCTCTGCATATGGCCTCCATAGGTACCCCACATACTTGACCATCCATCATGATCGGCAAAATATTCAGATTCTACATATGTAATGTCATCCATATCGCCAAATGTATATTGCTCTATTTCATCTAAGGGATATCCCATAATAAATCCAATAAGAAGACATGAATTAGTAAGTATCTCATCTTGAAGGATAGATTCTACAATTTTCACTTTTTTCTTAAGATTTTCTTCTTCTTTAAGCTCATCTAAAAAAGATATAACCTTATCAGACCATAGATCCATGGCAACTCTTTTATCAGGACGCTCATGACGTACCTCTGCCTTTAATTTCTTTTTAATCCAATCATAAGCTATTTCAAAACGCCTTACCAAAGCAACTGGATAGTATGCTGCAGATCCATACGCTGAATCATGATGCTCTAAAGGTTTAATACCTAATACACTACACATCTCATTATTTGATAAAATTCTATCAGCAATAGCATAACCTTCTTCAGTTAAACCAAAACTAAGATAACCTACCTTACCAAGATAAGAATCATCGTCAACATATCCCTCACATGAAACCCTACCGACCTGATATGATGCCGCTGTCCATAAGAACAAGGCTAAGTCAGAGAACTCTCTATTCTTAAGAAGCATTTCTCCCTCTTCAGGATCAAGGCACATCATTGCTTCTTGGAAGACCAACTCAGCCTGAGCACCGGCTTTAAACTGTTCCTTGAAGGCTTCTTCAATTATAGTATGAGAAGCTTTGTTAACCAGATCGTTCCTTGCTTTTTTGCTTATTGGATTATAAAGTTCCTCTAATTTAATAGATCTATCTAGAAGGCCATCCCTACGCATTCTCTCTAATAGCAATAGTTGATATGCATGCCCGGATTCATGATCCGGGCCTTTGCCCAGGATAAAAATAACAAGACTTTCTAGCGCCTTTACTGCGGTAAAACCAACAATCGGCATCAATAAAAAAATGATAGCAAAGAGAGGATCAACCGAAAAAAGCCTAAATGATCGAATAGCAGCAGGCACTTGATAAGTTAATAAAAGAGCGACTATAATATCTAAGCTCAAAAATCTAGGCAATAAGACCTTCATCTTACCTTCCTCTTGATAGCTATATTCCAATGTAGGTACAAATAGCTGTGTAATAATAAAAAGTGCTGAGATAAGAAGTTTCCTTATAAAATACATCGTTGAGATTTTTCTGGCTCTATATTGCTTAAAGATGTCTCTAATAACCCGAGAATGAAGATGAGTAAACTCCCATTGCCATGCCTTTTTTATTTCAAACGGAATACCCATCTCCTCTGAAGCTCTCTTTATAAGACTTGGGAACTCATCTAAAATTTCTTTATTATTTTCAAGTCTTGCAAGCACTCCTAAGGTATCTAATCTATATTTAAGAGCACTTTCAT
>CAZOIE010000300.1:0-2695 GCA_964579905.1 uncultured Planctomycetia bacterium | reverse complement strand
CGGCTCATCCATAAGAATCATTTCAGGTTCAAGAGCCAGAACCTGCGCAATAGCTACCTTTTGATGCTCACCTCCGGATAAGGATTTAATTCTTCTTTCCTTTAAATATTCTATATTTAACATACTCAGCATAGAATTGACCTTAGATAAAACCTCTCTTTTTGAATACCTTCTTATTTTCAAACCAAGTGCTATATTTTCAAATACATCCATATTGAACAAATAAGGAAATTGGCGGACATATCCTATTCTTTTATGGAAGCCATTAATACCGTTATTTGAGTAAGCTATCACTTTTCCATTGAAAAACATAGCGCCCGTTTTAGGCCTATCAAGAAATGCAAGAATATTAAGTAGAGTACTTTTTCCGGAACCATTCGCTCCTACGATAACCTGAATATTCCTGTTACTAAATTCAAGATTATCTATATTAAGCAAGAAATCGGCTAAACCATAATCTTTATATATACCCTCTAGCCTTACTGAAGAGATCATGCCTCAGCACCCCTCCCATGGAAGTGGTAAACAACTATATTTATAAGAAAAGCTATGCTAAGTAAAACAAACCCCAGGGCTATTCCCAGCCCAAAAGCACCTCGTGATGTCTCCAAGGCAATAGCGGTTGTAATATTTCTTGTATAAAACCTTATATTTCCACCAAGCATCATGGATACACCAACTTCTGAAAAAACCCTTCCAAATGCAGCCAGCGTACTTGTAAGAACTATGATCCTTGCCTCCTTTAAAAAAAGTAGAGTGCTCTCAATGGGTCCTGCACCAAGTATGTACGCAGATATCAAAGGCTCATCACCCAAATTCTTAATTCCTGCTGCCACCAAGGCTGCAACAATTGGAAATGCCAAGATAAATTGCCCCATGATCATCGCAATAGGGCTAAACAGTATGCCTATGCTTCCCAAGGGACCCTTCCTTGAGAGAAACGAATAAAGGAGCAGGCCAACCACCACTGTAGGAAGTGCCATTAACGTGTTTAAAATAGCGGCAATAAGATCCCTGCCTTTAAACTTCCCCGCACCCACAAATATACCAAATGGAACACCTATCAAAGCTGCCAATAGGGTAGCGCTCAAAGAAATCTTAAGTGATGTAAAAACAATACTCAAGAACTCCTTATCTAAACTGGATATGATCCCTATAGCCTCCCTTATCGCATCAAATATGTAATCCATTAGTCTATATAAAACAGCTGATTTGCGTTTACCCTGTAATTACTAATCATCTCCTGACACCTATCTGATAAGAGCCATTTGATTAAAGCCGTAGACAAAGAATAATTAACATGCGGATGTCTTTTTGGATTAACCGCTGTTACGCCATACGGATTAACCAGTTCCTTATAGCTACTTGCAGCAAGTTTTACAAGGCGGATTCTATCCTTGTTAAATAAATAGGTTCCGCTATCAACTAAGATATAGGCATTTTTCTCATCGGCTATTCGCAATGTGGAATTCATTCCCTGTCCTGTCTCAAGATACCAACTGCCGCTTGGCTTAATACCAGCCATAGACCACAGGTATTTCTCCTTTTTATGCGTACCCGAATCATCTCCTCTTGAAACAAATGTATGCTCTGCACCATATATCCTTTTCAAGATCTCCTTTATATCATTACCTTTAAGATTCCTGATTTGTGCCGGATCTTCATTGGGGCCAAGAATAACAAAATTATTGTGCATTATGCCATATCTTTTTACACCGTATCCCTCCCTAATAAACTTCTCTTCTGATACTTTTGCATGCACAAGAATAATATCTACATCACCGTTTTCAGCAAGCTTAATGGCTTTTCCTGTGCCAACCGAGATAATGTGCACCTTGCAGTTGTTTTCCCTCTCAAATATGGGGATGATATGATCTAGCAGGCCCGTCTCATACAGGCTTGTTGTTGTGGCAAGTCTAAATGACTCCTCGGCATAAGTATTAAAGGTAGCTACCCACAACAAAACAATAGCAACAAATATTATCTTCTCTAAGGATCTCCTCATATTATCCTTTCAGGATTACTGTAAACATTCATCTTCTTACCCCTTGCAAACCCTATTAGTGTAATATTAGCCTCGGTTGCATGTTTAATAGCCTGGTTTGTAGGAGCGCTTCTTGATACAACCAGACCTATCTCTGTTTTTTGTATCTTAAGTAGTACCTCCGATGATACACGACCTGATGAAAGAATAATCTTATCCTTTAAATCCATGTTATTCATAAGCGCAAAGCCTAGAATCTTATCAATTGCGTTGTGTCTACCTATATCCTCCTTGACCAATAAAATCCTTTTACGATCACAAAGCGCTGCCTGATGCACTCCCCCTGTTTGTTTAAAACCAATTGAGCAATTCTGAAAATCCTTCATTATTCTAAATATGCTATCGCGCTTAATCTTTATTTTAGATCTTGTCTTTCTTCGGTGCATAATATCAACTGGATTATAAAACAATGTCCCTCCCCCGCAGCCCGATGTAAACATCCTCTTAAATACCAAGTCAAACTCAACCTTTTGCTTTAGTTTGACCTCTGCCCTCCAAAGCTTGGTATCTATTATCAGAGTTCTTATATCCTTAAATTGCTTTATGATGCCCGCTGTAAATAAAAACCCAACCGTAAGCTCTTCTAAATCCTCCGGACTTGAAAGTAGAGTAAGAAGTTCCTTACCATTTACGTAAATGGTAAAGGGAATC
>CAZOIE010000299.1:0-2695 GCA_964579905.1 uncultured Planctomycetia bacterium | reverse complement strand
AATATTCTAGGGTGGCAGATGAAATGATGAATGTGTTGTTGGCAGCAGATATTGAGACTGTGATTAGTTTGCTTGAGCATTCTGGGCAAGACTTTTTGTTAGCACTTGAGAGTGATACTTTTGGTGCAGAGTATGAGGAGAAGAAGATAAGTTTTGGGAATGAAAACATTTTGTCAGAAAAGAGAAGCATGTTTTCAGATGTTCACTCTTATGACTTGGGAACTGAAATGAGTACAAATGCTCGTAAAATTCAAGGGATTTTAGAGGGAGTGTTGAGCGGCAGTATTTCAGAAGCTGAGGGAAGAAAGTTGATAGCCCAGTTGTTGTCAGAGTATGTGATAGATGAAATTGTTAATGACAATCACCCTGATCCGAAAAAAGAATATGGAATAGTGGATTACAAAGCAGAGGCTAAAAGTGAGTTGGCAGAGGCTGAAAAACAGATTGAGTATTGGCAGGGTCAACTGGAAGAGTTGGTGGATCATGAGGCGTTGGAAAGAGCTGAAAAAGATAAAGCTAATGCAAAAGCAAGATTGAAAAACATAGATTTAAAGATATTGTTTAATCGAAGGACTTTGGATTGGTCTGGGGTAGTGGGTCAAGTTAACAACTACATAAATATTTTGTTAGATGAAGTTGAGGCTGAAAGCGCTAGAAGAATTGGGAGGGTAGATGTTGAAGATGAGCCAGAGCCAGAGCCAGAGCCAGAAAGACAACGCATAGAAAAAGCCATCACAGCGGCTTTACTCCAAAGAGTAGCAGATAGGATGAAAGATTTAGAGATAGATGCGCAAACTTTTAATAAAATCTTCCGAGATCCTGATGCAAAGGTTCAGCTTCCAGAAGGACGCGAGGCAAGCCTTAATGATATTATTGCTGAAGTGGCAGAAGAACTTGGAGTTCCTGTCCCTGAAGAAATAAACTATGTAGAGCTTAGCAGGCTGCTCCTAGGCCCTGGCAGCGGCGGGATAGCTGTGAATCATCAAGCTTTTGATAACTCTATGCTTATAGGCAGCCGAAGAGGAAGAACCTCAGAATTGGATATTCAGTTTTCTGATGAGGCTTGGATTGAGGCAGGTTCTTGTTCCTACAGAGTCTGGGTTGATGATAGAGGTCAAGTTCAGTTTCAGCGTTACGACATAGGCAAAAGAAATGCAAAAGGAAGAATTCGCGGAGTGACAGCAGAGAGAAAATTTCAGATTGGCAGAGCAAGCGAGAACCAAGGATACGCAAACGACTATTGGTTACATGGTGATCCAAAGCTTTCAAAAGAACATTTTCAAATAAAGGTATATCCTAATGGAAGCAGTGTACATAGAATGGTTATACAAGACCTTGATTCTGAAAATGGCACTATAGTTCAATGGGATGAACCCGGAAAGGAAGATGAACAACGCCTTGAGGCGCCAAATGGGCAAGAATTGTTTGCTGGAAGAACAAGAGAATTCAAGTTGCTTCTCATAGCTTTATTATATGCTGAAGGGTCACGCAATACAGTAAAAGCATTGATTACATCACCTGGTAATGTTGTAGATAATTCAGGGATGTTGAATTTGATTTTTTCGAAGACCAATTTATCTGATGAACAAAGCCTGCTCCAAGCTGTAAATCAGTATGCAGCGACTGAGCAGAATTTAGAGAGACATTTAAGAGATGCTGTGGATTTTGCATGGGAGAATGGTAAAGATTATTCTGATACAATGTACGCAATATTGCCTCAAGTTTCAAAGATCAAGAGAGGTTATGACGGAATTACACCTCCTGGCAGGGCATCACCTAAAGACCTAATTAGCAGCATAGTAGAACGAGTTAGAAACAATGATAGAGTAGCAATCGGCTTTGTATGTACAGCAAACATGTATCGTAGCGTTGCAGCAGAAGTACTCCTAAAAGATAGATTACAGAGACAAGGAATAACAAATGTTACAGTTCAATCAGCAGGGTTAGCGACTCACCAAATCGGTAATGAAGGCCAGCCTTTAGATAGAGAATTAAGAGAGACTCTTGAAAGAAAAGGAGTTGATCAAAAAATTCTTCATGATTTCCATTCACAACAAATCACCTCTCATTTTATCATGGATTCAGATTTAATTATAGTTGTAAACGAAGAATATCGCCAGGCGCTTACCCAAGTTGCTCCTCAAGCAAAATCAAAGATAGTTTTATTTACAGACTTGCACTCAGAATTGGCAAGGTTTGGAAAAGAATTTCCTGATCCCGTCGATAATAGTATTACAGTAGATGGACTTGTTGAGCTTGTAGATAGGACGATCGTAGCAAGTTTTGTTGAGTATGTGGATATAGAAGAAGCTCAAGCTAAAACTGGCACGGGGCTTCAAAAGGTTACTGTTCATGTTGACAATTCAACCTATATCCAACTCTCGGTGAATAATACTACTGTAGAAGTGAGAAAAGATGCTCCTTATAATGCCTACTATGTGGTTAGGGTTAATGGTATAAATGGAGAAGAATTTAGCCGAAGAGTTTATTTTGATGATGAGATTGTAATTGGTCGAGATGAATACACTGGCAGATTTAGAATAGGCGATGTAATTTCCTCTGTTTATAGTGACCCTGATGTTTCAGTTGAACATATAAGAGTAAGATTGTTAACTACGGGCGAGATTTTAATCGAAGATTTAACCTTTAATGGCGAAGTTTATTATACTGAGATTGAGGAAGAAGTTTATTCTCC
>CAZOIE010000298.1:0-2704 GCA_964579905.1 uncultured Planctomycetia bacterium | reverse complement strand
AGATGCTATGGGCGTTCATACAGGAGACAGTTTTTGTTGCGCGCCTATGCTTACAGTTCCTGAGCCACTGCAGAAGCGTATGCAGGAGATGTCTTATAAGATTGTTGATGCAATTGGTGTTGTAGGTGGAACCAATATCCAGTTTGCTCATAACCTTGAAGATGACAGGCTTATTGTATTAGAGATTAACCCAAGGACATCGCGTTCATCGGCCCTGGCGTCTAAGGCAACAGGTTTTCCAATAGCCCGTATATCAACTAAGCTAGCAGCTGGTCTGAATATGGATGAGATTCCATACTGGAGGAAGGGTACGCTTGAGAAGTATGAGCCATGGGGAGAATATGTGGTTATCAAGTTTGCACGTTGGGCATTTGAGAAGTTCCCAAAGGCAAAGGATATACTTGGAACGCAGATGAAGGCGGTTGGTGAGGTTATGAGTATTGCAAAGAACTTCAAGGAAACCTTCCAAAAGTCAATAAGGGCTCTAGAGATAAAGAGGTATGGCCTTGGTAATGTTGATAATTTCAAGGAGCTTTCGCTTGAGAAGCTTAAGGAGAAACTTGCACACCCATCAAGCAAGAGAATATTTCTCATGTATGAGGCTCTTCGTAAAGGTGCAACCGTTGAAGAACTATATAAGCTAACATACATAGGTAAGTGGTTTATTGGTGAAATGAAGGATTTGGTTGATTTTGAAGAAGAGATACTTAAGTTTGATTGGACAAGTTTGCCAGATGAAAAGTTGGCAAAGGCAAAGGAATGGGGTTTCTCAGATAGGTATCTAGGCAGCCTCTTTAGCATAAGTGAGACAGATGTTAGAAAGAGAAGGCTTGCTATCGGTAAGAAGGTTGGATATGAGCCTGTTCCTGTAAGTGGGGTTGAGGATGCTGCTTATTACTATTCTACATATAATGCTGAGGATAAGGTTGGTGTTTCACCAAACAGGAAGATTATGATCCTTGGTGGTGGACCGAATAGAATCGGACAGGGAATCGAGTTTGACTATACCTGTGTGCATGCGGCATTTGCTATTCGTGATGAGGGTTATGAATCAATCATGGTCAACTGTAACCCCGAGACGGTTTCAACGGATTATGACACCTCAAATAAATTGTATTTTGAGCCGCTAACGGTTGAAGATGTACTAGCAATTTATGAGAAGGAAAAACCTGAAGGAGTAATAGTTCAGTTTGGCGGACAAACCCCTCTAAATATTGCCAAGGAACTTAAGGATAACGGAGTAAACATTCTTGGAACTACTCCTGAGAGCATACACTTTGCAGAGGATAGAGAGCGCTTTAGAGAAAAGATGATAGCGCTTGGTGTCTCGCAGCCTGAAAGTGGAACAGCGCGTTCGCTGGATGAGGCTTTAAGTATAGCCTCAGAGATTGGGTATCCGCTCATGGTACGTCCTTCATATGTTCTTGGTGGACGCGGCATGGAGATTGTCTATGATGAGGAGTCTCTGCGTAGATATGCCCTTGAGGCAATTAATGTAAGCCCTGAGCATCCTATGTTAATAGATAGATTCCTAGAACAGGCGGTTGAGGCAGAGGTGGATGCACTCTCAGATGGAGAGAATACATTTATCGCCTCAGTTATGGAGCATATAGAGCTAGCTGGTGTACACTCAGGCGATTCCGCCTGCAGTATTCCCTCGCGTACTATTAAAGAAGAGCATCTAAAGGACATAGAGAAATACACCAAGGCAATTGCTAAGGAATTAAAAGTTATTGGGCTTATGAACATACAGTATGCTATCTGTGATAGCAAGGTTTACATCCTTGAGGCAAATCCAAGGGCATCAAGAACCGTTCCATTGGTTTCCAAGGTTGCAGGTATTCCTATAGCCCGCATAGCGACCTCTGTTATGCTCGGTAAGAAACTTAAGGATTTCCCTGAACTTAAGACATATACACTTCCTTATGTAGGGATTAAAGAAGCGGTATTCCCGTTTAATATGTTCCCAGAGGTTGATCCTGTACTTGGACCTGAGATGAAGGCAACGGGAGAGGTAATGGGTATTGCAGATAACTTTGGTTTGGCATTCTATAAAGCGCAAGAGGCAGCAGGTACAAAGCTTCCGCTAGAAGGCAATGTGCTTGTAACGGTTGCTGATAAGGATAAACCAGCACTGGTTCCTATAGCGAAAAGGTTAAAAGAGCTTGGGCTAAATCTCTATGCTACAGAAGGAACGGCTAGCTTCTTAAAAGACGAGGGAATCGACGCCACCTCGGTTAAGAAACTGCATGAGGGTAGACCCAACATTGCAGATGCTATAAAGAACGGTGAGATAAACCTTATTATCAATACCCCTGTTGGAAAAAGCAGTAAGCATGACGATAGTTATATCCGCATCTCAGCGATAAAGCACAAAATCGCTTATATAACCTCACTTACTGCAGCTAAGGCAAGCGTAGATGGTATTGAATCAACTAAAAAAGCCAAGCTTCAAGTGATGGCACTGCAGGATTATAATAAGATGTTACGTCGAGAGACGAGTAAGGAGGAAACAAAAATTTCTAGTTAAGGCTTGACAAAGAAACTGTTCTGTGGTATAGTATCACTAACGCTGAAGTTAAGAAGGCAATGAAGCCCTGAAGTGTTACTCAGGGCTTTTTGCTTTTTGGGCGAAGTAGCCCTTTCTAACTCAGATTTTTCCAATGAAAAATCGGAGAAGAAAGGGTATTTTTTTTGGAGGTAT
>CAZOIE010000297.1:0-2708 GCA_964579905.1 uncultured Planctomycetia bacterium | reverse complement strand
TAAATGTCCTGCCTTCCTTACTAAATCCAATTCCTTCCAAGCTACTTTCTATTTTATTTGCAATTTCAATTGTTTCATCCTTTCCTTTATCAATTCCCACCCACAGGACTCTAGGAGAATCAAGCTTTGGAAATGCACCAATACCAGATAGAGTTAAATGATATGGATTTGATTGTTTTGATACTTCGTCTAATATATTTTTGACTTGCTCAGCCTGATCTAATGTTATATTGCCTAGGAATTTTAGCGTGAGGTGCATATTTTCCGGTTTTATCCACTTGGCATTTACTTCTTCTTTTAGTTTGCTCTGAAGGAGGGAGAGCTCTTGACGCGCTTTCTCATCTAATTCTATTGCTATAAAGGCTCTTATAGTTTCAGACATAATCTTCTTACCATATCAAGCGCTGCATCCGATGACTTTTGTTTTATAGTTTTTCTAGAGCCTGTAAAGTTGAGCTTTTTATAACTTGTTTTATCACAATAAGATACAGCAATATAAACAAGCCCTATAGGTTTTGTTTTTGTGCTACCTGCTGGTCCAGCTATACCGGTTATTCCAATTCCAATGTCTGAATTAGCTTTTGTTTTTACATTATTTGCCATTGATTTAGCTACTTGCTTGCTTACAGCACCGTATTTTTTAATAAGCGTTTCCGGAATATCAAGTTGTTCTATCTTTGCTTTATTGGAGTAGGTTATAATTCCCATTTTGAAGTATTCTGAGCTTCCTGGAATGTCTGTAATTCTGTTTGATAACAGGCCTCCAGTACAAGATTCAGCAATGGCAATTGTTCTTTTGGTTTTTAGTAATAGTTTTCCTATTACCTCTTCAAGGGTTTCATTATCGGTTCCATATACAAAACTTCCAAGTCGTTTTCCAATGATATTTTCTATTTTCTTGATTCTTTTAAAAGCTAATTGTTTGCTACTAGTCTTTGAAGTTATTTTTAGGTCTATCTTGTATGGATGGGCGTATATTCCAACAGTAGTCGGAGGCTTAAGCTTCAAAAGATCGCTTATTTTTTCATTAACCTTTGATTCGGGAAGCCCCACTATTCTGATGGTTTTTGATTGAATTGTATATTTTGTTTTTGATTGTTTTTTAAGATAAGTAATAACTTTATTATCGATCATAGGCATAAGCTCAGGAGGAGGGCCAGGTAGTGCTATGATGATTTTATCCTCATGATTTAGGATAATTCCTGGTGCTGTTCCAACATCATTTTTGATTACCATGGTACCTTCTGGGACATAGGCTTGATTCTTGTTGCATTTGGGAATCGTGATATTTCTTTTTTTAAAGTGGAGATGAACATTTTTTAAAACATTTTTGTTAAATGCCAGCTTCTTTTTAGTAAAGTCTGCTATTGTTTTGCTTGTTATATCATCAATGGTTGGACCAAGCCCACCTACGGTTATTACTATATCGGAGCGTTCACAAGCCAGTTTTAAGGCGGATGTTAGCCTTTTCTTATTATCGCCTACAGTTGTTCTAAAGTAGGTATCTATACCAATAGAGGAGAGTTTTTGGGAAATATATGCGGAATTAGTATCTATTGTATATCCAAGAAGGAGTTCAGTTCCTATGTTTATAATCTCTGCTATCATTTGATTAGTAGAAGTTATTTTAGGTTAATCTAATAAAAGTTTTAAAGTAAGATGATTATAAATTAAATTACTATAAATAACAATATATTTTTCTTTACAAAAGTGATATAAAAAAGGTATAATTTTTGAGTATTTTCCAATTTATGTAGTCCAAAATAATTAAATGCGGAGGCAACAAAATGGTCCATGAGAAGAAAAAAGAGCAAAAGGTTGATATTAAGGTTGAAAAGGGTAAGGTGTTAGAGCTGGCGCTTGCTCAGATAGAGAAGCAGTTTGGTAAGGGTTCTATAATGCGCTTGGGCCAGGATACTAAGCTTGATATTCCCGCAATCCCCACAGGTGCATTGGGTTTGGATATTGCACTTGGTATAGGTGGAGTTCCTCGAGGAAGGGTTGTTGAGATATATGGACCAGAGGCATCGGGAAAAACCACTCTCACCTTGGCTATTGTTTCTCAGGTGCAGAAGGCCGGTGGTGTTGCAGCCTTCGTAGATGCCGAGCATGCATTAGACCCTACATATGCTAAGAAATTAGGTGTAAATCTAGACGAGCTTCTTATATCACAGCCTGATACAGGAGAGCAGGCTCTTGAGATAACAGAGACATTGGTGCGCTCTAATGCGGTTGATGTAGTAGTTATTGACTCTGTTGCAGCCCTGGTACCAAGAGCAGAGATAGAGGGTGAGATGGGAGACTCTCATATGGGTCTTCAGGCAAGGCTTATGAGCCAGGCACTTAGAAAGCTTACCGCTGCAATAAGCAAGTCAAAGACATGCGCTATCTTCATTAACCAGATAAGGCTGAAGATAGGGGTAATGTTTGGCAATCCTGAAACTACCACCGGCGGAAGGGCTTTGAAGTTTTACTCCTCTGTAAGACTTGATATAAGAAGGATAGATACGATAAAGACACATGATGCGATAATAGGCAACAGGGTCCGGGTTAAGGTAGTGAAAAATAAGGTTGCCCCACCGTTTAAGCAGGCAGAGTTTGACATTATGTATGATGAAGGTATATCAAAGTCTGCTGGGGCGCTTGATATTGGTCAGCAATTCGGGGTTATTCAAAGAAGCGGTACCTGGCTTTCCTATGGTGACCAA
>CAZOIE010000296.1:0-2709 GCA_964579905.1 uncultured Planctomycetia bacterium | reverse complement strand
GAGACTTTGGCTCAGCTTTGCAGGTATATGGGCTGGGTAAAGGAAAACCTGGCTAAGAAAGACCAAAAAGTTCAGGGCTTAATAGTGTCTGAGTCGAAGGATATACGACTGGAATACGCCATTAAGGTTGTGCCTTATGTCAATATTAAGCAAATGACGCTTAATGTGGCGATAGCTAATTTTTAAAGAGGAGGAATTTAATGAAACGTTTATACGTTGCCATAGGGGTTTGTATCGGAATATTTCTTTTTGTATCGGGTTGCGGTACGGCAGGATCAAGCCCAAAGGATGTTTTGTCAAAGTACCTTGATGATTCTTTGCATGGCCGGATGGCAGAAGCATATGAGTACATTTCACAGAAAGATAAAGATGTAATTACATTGCAGAAATATATCGAGAAACAAGCTGTAGATAAAAACTCTTTTACTGAATCGCTTACTGGAAAGATTTCTTATGAAATAGATGAAATAACTGTTAAGGGGAATTATGCTGATGCTAAAGTTAATATAACGATGCCTGATTTTGGTGTTATGTTTTCAGATATTATGGGGACTGCTTTTTTGTCAGCTTTTAGCGGAGCTGATAGTGAAGATATGTCGAAGATGATGGCTAAAAAGTATAAAGACAAAGATATTCCAACGACAACAACAAGTCAGTCTTATGAGTTGATCAAAGAATCGGATGGGTGGAAGGTTTTTCTTAATCTTGAAAAGCAAGAAAAAGTAAGCAAGTTACTTGGAGAGGCTAAAGAGTTACGAAAAGAGAAAAAGCTTAAAGGAGCGTTAAAAAAGTATGGGGAGGTTTTGGAGTTAAATAGTGAAGAGGTTACGGCAAAATCGGGCAAAGCTGAATTAACTACAGAAATTGCGGATTTTGAGAAGAAACAAGCATACATTGATAAAGTCAAGTTATACGACTTTACTGCAAAGTATTTTTCTAGTTATTTGGATGGGGAGACTCCCGGAGTCACCTTTAAGATAAAGAATGAAGGAGAAAAAACACTCACGAAAGTCGAGGTGACCGTATATTTTAAAGACTCATCCAATAACGTAATTGCCGAAGAAGATTATCACCCTGTGTTGGTCAGCGATTATTCATTCGGAGATAATAAGCCTTTGAAGCCTAACTACATATGGCAGATGGAATCGGGGAAATTTTATAAAGCCAAATCTGTTCCAAGCGAATGGCAGGAAGGCAATGCTGTTGCTAAAATTACAGATTTAAGGTTTGAAGAATGATATTTCTAATTGGGATTAATAATCGTTAGGTTTGACAATAGCCAATGGTCACCTGCTGAGGTATATGTTCTTTGAGGGCTATTTTAAAGTATGGATAAGGACGATATAAAATGAAAAGATACAAAATATTTGTTAGTGGAGTACAAAAGGAATTAAAAACCGAACGCCATGCAGTCAAAGAGTTTGTCCGTAAAGATGTTCTTTTGTCGGAGTATTTTGATGTTTTCTTATTTGAAGACGCTCCTGCCAAGAGTAAATCAGCGGAAAAAGCTTATATAGAAGAAGTGCGAAAAAGCGATATCTATATAGGCATTCTTGGCCTAAAATACGGAGGGGTCGGAAAAGGAAAAATATCTCCGACAGAAGCCGAGTTCCGTGGAGCCAAGGCCAAACATAAAGAGATTTTGATTTATATTAAAGGCCAAAACACTGTTGATAAGAAACGGGAATTTGGCGTGCAGAAACTCATGAAAGAAATTAAAAACCCAAAGGCGGGTTACAGTTATAGAAGATTTGAAGATGCAGATGAATTAACTGATCTCGTTTATGAGAGTTTAATATCCTTTCTGAAAGAAAAAGGTGAAATCGGAAAGGCCGGATTTGACCAGCGGGTATGTGACGGAGCCAAGTTCTCCGATATTGATAACACGAAGGTTAAATGGTTTCTGAAAGTTGCCCGAAGCAAGCGTAATTTCCCGCTGGGGCTTGATTCGCCAACAAAAGATGTCTTTATTCATTTGAAACTTCTGAAAGACGGAAAGCTCAGAAACGCCGCAGTTCTTTTATTCGGCAAAAGCCCAAGAAAGTTCTTTGACCAGGTAAAGATTAAGTGTATTCAAATCCCGAGTACTAAGATTGAGAAGCCGTTTACCTCATACCATATCTATGAAGAAGAAAATCTATTTGAGCAGATTGATAAAGCCGTGGCTTTCGTGCTGGACGCGATTAAATTTCCTGTGATTCAGCAGGCGCATACAGTTCAAGTAGCCCGTCCTCGCGAGATTCCTGTATTTGTTATTCAGGAAGCAATTGTTAACGCTGTAGCGCACCGTGACTACAATACGACATCGTCCGTTCAAGTGATGGTATTCCTTGATCGTGTGGAGGTATGGAATTCCGGAACGTTACCAGCAAACCTAAAAGTGGAAGATCTCAAAAAACCTCACGCATCTCATCCATCCAATACCTCACTGGCAACTGTCATGTATTTTGCCAATTACATCCAGCAGGCAGGGTCAGGAACATTAGAAATGGTCAAGCAGTGTAAGGCAAAAGGATTGCCTGAACCAGAGTTCATTTCAGAACGAAATCTCGAATTTAAGGCGATACTGGCGAGAGATATTTACACAGAGTCGTTTTTCCAACAGGCAGGGTTGAATGAAAGACAGACGCAGGCCATAAGACTTGTTAAGGAGAAAGGGTTAATAGGTCTTGCGGACCTAAAAGAGAAATTTGCCGATGTTGGCGAAAG
>CAZOIE010000295.1:0-2714 GCA_964579905.1 uncultured Planctomycetia bacterium | reverse complement strand
ACCTGCCATAGCTATCTTTAATAAGCAAAATCTTAAGCTTATCCTGCGCTAATCTTGCAATAATACCGCCTGATGAAAACTCTTTCATAATAATTATTCTTCTTGATAAAGCCTGCGTTATATCATATAATTTAAACCCAGATTTTGCAATGTCAAAATTCACTTAGGAAAAGTAATGCAGAAAGGTAGACAATATATATGTTTATAAAAACGATAAGGAAACGCTTAAAACCTATATTTTGGACATTGGTGGCCTTGATTGTGCCCGGATTCATGTTTTGGGGTGTCAGTTCAGCTGTGCGTACCAAGAAACTCTCATATGTTGGTAAAATTTTCGATAAAAGAGTCTACTATGACGAATTCAAAAAAACCCTAAGCTGGCTTGTAGTATCCAAATACACCGACAATATACATAACATTCACAAATATCCAACCATATATGAAGAAGCCTGGAAACGCCTAATACTGCTTGAAGAGGCAAAAAAGAAAAAAATAAAGGTTTCGGATGAGGAGCTTGCTTCCTATATAAGGCTTATGCCATATTTTCAAAGAGACAATAGATTCGATGGCGCTCAATATAAGTACCTGCTTACATACCAGTTTGGGATCGACCGAAAACTCTTTGAGGAAGAGGCTAGAAAAACCCTGATGATAGCAAGCTTACAACAAAGGATTTTCAATGAATTTGATCCAAGCGATAAGGCTATAAAAGAAGAATACTTTAAGGCAAATCAATCTGCTAAGGTTGCTTATGTTATCTTCCTCTCTGAAAACTTCAAGGGCCTGGTTTCAGCGACTAACGATGAGATTGAAGAATACTATAATGAAAATAGCTACCTGCTTAAAAAACCCGAACAGGTAGACGTAGACTATATAAGGGTGCCTATTAAGCCCTTTGAAGAGGGTATAGACCCTACAGATGAAGAAATCAAATCTTACTATGAAGAGAATAAAGAGGAATTCGAAATAAGGGAAGCTAAGGAATCTGAAGAAACATACAGACCCCTTGAAGATGTAAGTTATTATATTACCAAAAGGCTTATCATGAAGGAGGCCGATAAAAAAGCATACAAGCTTATGGATGATATATCTGAGGCTTTGATTGATGATCCCGATATGCAAAAGGCAGCCGATAAATTTTCGTTTAAATTAAATAAAACCGGTCTTTTTTCCATAGACGATTCTATAAAAAACATAGGCTTCTCAAAGGAATTCTCCCATACCGCCTTCAATCTATCGGATGATGAGATAAGCCAAATTTTAAAGATTAGGGATGGTTACTATATAATACGATTAAGATTAAGAAGAAAGCCCCGCATACCAACCTTAGATGAAGTGGAAAATGAAATACAGGATATCTTGATCTCCCAAAAGGCAAAGCTGCTTACAGAAGAAAGTTGTGCTTCCTATCTTTCAAAGCTAAGGAAAATGTTAAGCGAACCTGGAACTACTTTCGAGAGTGCCTGCGAAGCGCTTGGGCTTGAGGTAAATTCTCCGGATAACTATATCACCAAGGATAGTGTAATACCAAAAATTGGTGTCGCAGAAGCATTCTCGGATACTGTATTTAAGTTGTCTAAAGGCGATGTTAGCGACCCTGTAAAAATCGGGCTTGGCTACTGCATAATAAAGGTGGCTGATAAGAAACTTCCTAATGAAGAAATGTTTGAAAAGGAAAAGGAGCTCTTTACAAAGAAGATAATCTTTAAGAAGAAACTATCTCATCTAAAGGAATGGGAAGAAGATCTGATAGAAAAAGCCGATCTTCAGAGAAATACCGAAAGACACCAGGGGGATTAAGATTCTGCCTGTAAAGCCTCTTGGGGCTCATCCTCACTCTTACAGCATAACGTCATAATAACCAGAAGTGCGACATACACTCCTAAGTATATTACCCAGAAGAATGGTATCCTTAGACCTGTAATATCTACTATCGCACCAAGGATGGTCGGTAGGGTAGCTGCAAAAACTCCGATATTAAGTAAACCGCTATAGGCAATCTTAAGCTTTGCTACGCCGTTTATGATAAGAGTAAGCAGGCTAAATAACAAAGCCTGTAACAATTTAGCTACAACATAATACAAATATAGGAAAACCACCATAAGCGGTATTGTAACCCATATAAATATCTTCTTTATCCTCTCGATAACCTCTTTATTCAAGACAAAATACGGTGTATTGGAAAGATCATACTCTCTTGTTTCGATCTCGCTTTGCTTGTGGACTATCTTATTCTTCATAAGCAAAATGCCGGCTGCATATTGAGGGGAAATTGTGGTGGTCTGGCCTGTTGTATCAAGTATAAATGCAAAATCGTTTGTTCCCTTTATGTAGGGCTGACTTGCCGGACTTGAAACCTCTCCGTTTCGTATTGTAATCTCAGGTATGTTTGTTGAAATCCAGTCAGCCACAAAATTGGCACCACCTACAAAGATAAAACTAAACCTGATGGAAAGCGCAATGGTTATTATAAGTAAAAATAATAACAGATATTTAAAGCTTGCTGAAAATGGCTTCGACTTTATATCTTTGTAAAAATCAATGCTGGTAAAGCTCTTGAAAATCTTAACGAAAAAATTCATTTTTTCCTCCATTTAGTTCACCTCCGCTTGAAATTTTATCATATTATATCATCTTGTCAATTAATTACTTATATGTCATTATAATAAATGAACAGTTACGTTACACTTTAGATGAAAGATGTTTTAAAATAA
>CAZOIE010000294.1:0-2725 GCA_964579905.1 uncultured Planctomycetia bacterium | reverse complement strand
GACCAATTTAAAGAAGGCAGAGTCGGATGTAGAGCGCGATATAAAGATCGTTGCAGATAAGAAATTATCAACACTTATCATAGAGCATCTTCGGAAAAAATCCCCTTATCCGATATTATCCGAAGAGGATGGTGTTATACGGGGTAAAGGAAGTAGCGGTGGCTATCGCTGGATAGTTGACCCACTTGATGGAAGCTTTAATTTTTCACGCGGTATACCTATGTGTGCTATATCGATTGCACTTTGGCAAGGAACGAAGCCGGTATTTGGCTTGGTGCATAATGTATACAATAACGAGACCTTTACCGGTATTGTAAACAAGGGGGCATGGTTAAATAACCGCTCTATAAAGGTAGGCAAGCTTAAAGACAGGTCAAAGGCTGTTTTGTGCACCGGATTTCCAATCAGCAGCGATTTTACCAAAGAGCATCTACTTGGTTTTGTTAAGCATGTACAGGAGTTTAAGAAGATACGTATGATCGGCTCGGCTGCACTTTCACATGCCTATGTTGCCTGCAACAGGTCCGATTACTACCATGAAAACAATATAAAGCTGTGGGATATCGCAGCAGGGCTTGCACTTATTGAAGCGGCTGGTGGTAAGTTCAAGATCACACCGTCCCCTAAAAAGAGGAATACCTATATTGTAAGCGCCTCAAACAAGGCTTTACTTGGAAAAGGAAATTAATTGATTACTGTTACGTTACCAAAATATATAAAAAAAGCTGAGCCTCTCTTAGACCCTGATACAAAATGGTGTTATGCGGGTAAGGATGTTACAAAGAGGCAGCAGATTGCAAGGACACTTAAGAAGTATCAGAGATTCTACCTTAAGGATGGCCTCTACAAAGCTGCTCAGGACATGCGACAATCCTATTTGGACCTTGTCGCAGATATTGGAAGAGAGCAGAATGACCAGCTTAACTGGTGGGCCAGTAAGTTTGCATCAAAGAGCCTTTTTCATACGGATTTTTACCATCTTATGTGCTATGAGGCACTCATCATGAGGCTCATCAAAAATCCCCAGGAGGAGAATCTGGTGATTTTTATCGAAGATCCATGGCTTTTTACAGAGATCAAGGGTATAAATACCGATTCCAATGTTAGATTTATAGGTCAGGCAAACCTTACCTCAAAGAGGTTTTTCTGCCTGTTAAGGGGTCTTATATACAGGGTATTCCTAGTTGGTTGGTTTATGGTCTCAAAGCTTCTTCTTGGAATATTTCATAGGGGCCGAAGACCCAAGTTGCAAGAGAAGAACACCGTGGGTATTATCAACCCGGCTGTACAGTGGGTTTTCAAAGACGGGCAGTATACAAGTAACTATCTGCCTGGTCTAAGAGATTTTTATAAAGAGGAGGGAATTGACAGTATTTATCTATATCCTTTTCCTTATCCGCTTTCAACTGCGAAGCACCTTGGGAGGAATCATGAGGTCCTGTGGCCATTAATTGCCGATGTTAGTATCCTAAGTGTTATAAAAAGGGTATTTATGATGTGGAAACCCTCCTTCAGCGAGCAAACATTAAATAAAATAGAAGCAATCAGCATCAAAAACCTCCTGGATAGGGAAAAATGGCTTACATTTTCGACTGTTGGATTTAATGTGCACCTTATTCAATTTGACGCGTGGAACAGCTTTTTTAATAAAAAATGGTGCTCACACGTTATTTACCTTTTTGAAAATCAGCCATGGGAAAAGATGTTATGTCTAGCGACAGCTAAAAACAATATAAAGACAATCGGATATCAGCACAGCTCCATATGCTCTCTTTACGTCTCTCAATTTATCGGTGCCGGGGAAGAGAATACCGCGCCGCTACCATCCAAGATACTAACTGCCGGTGAACACTTTGCAAAGCTATACAAAGAGGGAGGATTGCCGGATGATAAGGTTGAGGTTGGAGGTACGTGGCGCTATAATCATTTATTAAATGATAGCTATATTGAAAACAATGATTCCGGCAAGCACCCTCACGCTTCGTGCCCTTCGGGTACTTCGCAGGGGCACAGGCTTCGTGTTTTAATTTCTCTCCCGCTTGTTAATCCAATTTTAAGCTCCATAACAGAGAGCCTTAATGATACATTTTTCTCCAAGAATGATTTGGAAAATATAGAGATACTATTGAAACCTCATCCTGCTACGGATTCAACAGGGTTAAATATAATAAAACGGCTTGGTAAAAAATTTAACATAACAAATGATCCCTTTTCCAAGTTAGTAGATGAAGCAGATATTGTAGTTTGTACGCAGTCAACATCAAGCCTTGAATCTTTCCTTTACGGGAAGAAGGTTATTCCTTTTTTACCTGAAAACTTCATAGTGCCTGAGCCACTATTGGATGTAACCGATGATATGATCTACAAATGGTATGAAGGAGATGATATTAATGGCGATTTTCTTAAGAAACAAGCAATATCGCAGGACAGGCAATCACGTATATTTGATATACGCAAACAGTATTTTTCCAAGATAGATCCACAGGCCTGGATTAAACCGATAAAGGCATGAGAATTTTATTCATAAATTTTAATATTGTGTCAACCGCAGGAATAAACAACGGACTGGCTGTTCTTTCTGCTGTATTAAAGAAGGAAGGGCATACAGTTGGGCTTATATTTCTTTGTGAAGAGCTTGGTTACAATTTTGATCTTGATCGCATAAAGAGAGATGTTGAGAGTTTCAATCCGGATATTGTAGGAATATCGTTAATGGAACCGCAGT
>CAZOIE010000293.1:0-2728 GCA_964579905.1 uncultured Planctomycetia bacterium | reverse complement strand
GTTTCTATGAGGATGAAATAATTGATAGCCTTGTTCCTGAGCGTACAGGCCCACAGCTTAGCATTCCTACGCGGTCAGAGTTAATTGATAAAGGAGTTTAATGCATAACAAGCAATTCTATAATTTAAAGTTATTTATAAGGCTGATAGCAATATTGGTTATAGAGTGTCTTATTGTTTCTTTTTTGGCATCAGATTACGATATTGGGAGCCTCTCCGGGTCACCGTATTTAAACAAGGAAACAACTCTATGCCAGGCCAAGTTGTTTCTGAGAAAAGAGGCTCCTAATTCTTTTTTATCCCCTCCGCTTGTAACTGGCAGACAGGGGAAAGATAAAATTCAGCAGATGGCTGAGGAGGTGGAAGCACAGGATTTAAAGCTTCATGAAATATTTAGCAGCATTGCAGAAGAGATGGTTAGTGATATTAAATCTGCCGTTGAGATGGAAGAGGGGATTTCATTCGTCAGTAGAATTAGCCAGACCTTTATTGATGAGGTTATTTATAGATTATCAGAAAGAGAATTGACAGCCCTAGCTGAGGAGTTTAAAGAACTTACAGATCAGGTAAGCGGCTTTTTTGTATATGATGCTTATCGCGATAATTTCGTCAAAGTTCATAACTTAGAATATGAAAGGTTTTTAGAGTTGGCTCAGTATGCAGGATTTAGAGAAGATGAGCTAAACTTTGAGAAGTTTGCGCGCGTTGAATTGTCTGTAGTAGCCTCAATTCAAAAGAGTTATTCAATTGGTATTGGCGATGCAACATTTAATAGATTTGTCGGAACGTTTTTCAGGCAATATGAAGAATGGTCCAAGGCTTGGCGAATAGAATCCCCAAAAGTAGTTAACTATGATGATATTCGACTTATTTCATTCGTATATACCGCTTTTTCTCGATCAATTGCCGCTAGCAGGGTTCAGCATCTTCCGGTTGTTTTTGGAACTAAATCAATTATTACAGAGGATGAGGTGAAGAGTTTATTGCCCGCTTCAGATTATCAAGACTCATTAAAAGATCCGGTTAAAAGTTCTGGATTTTTTAGATTTCAAATAGCAAGAGCCGGGTTTTCATATTATGGCTATATACCGCCTCCACCTCCAAAACTACAATATGACATGCTACCAGATGAAGGTAGAGTAAAAGAAACGGCCCCAGGTATAGATTCTGAAGGACATAGGTTCAGGGAATATTCATATATCCGTCGAGCTCCAAAGATTGGAGAGAGGATTTTATTCGATAATAAGATATATTTAGTTATCTCTGATAGTCAAAAACGACAGGGGTTGATTGAGGCAGTTTTTATTGTTCCGGATTCCCGATTTAGCAACACCTTAAAGGTAAAGCCTGCTATTAAGCTTTTTGATCCAAATGACCCCAGAATTCGTGTAGTGCTACCTGAAGAAAAACCGGAATATAAATTCCAGATAGGAGAGAGGGTTCTCTTATGTGATCCTGAATTTGAGGACCCGATACCTGTTACCATTGTTAATGCTGGATTTGGGGGTTCAATGTTCGTTATTGCTTATGAACCTGTTTTTGACCAATGGGATTTCTATTTAAAAAGGGGCAGAATAATAAGTATTGTTGATGCACATACAGGTTTGCTGAAGAAAATTGATGATATTTTAACAGATAAATTAACCTTAAGGGATTTCAAACGTTTATCCGAAGAGGATGTTAGCGATAAAGAAATGGAGGAAATTTATAAAAGAATTGCTGCAGAAGGAAGAGAAGTCGAAAGCAAACTTTTTTCTAAAGTGCTGGTAAATCAATCTCCACAAATTCTTCCCTTTAATGAGTTTACTGAGACTCTCAGCGGGACTACTGCTTACATAGAGAGTCTAATTCAGCAGATACTTGAAATATATGACAGATTAGAAAAAAAGCCACTAGGCAATGCAGAATTTGAGAGTTTAATATGGGATTCCATTGAAATGATTTACCTTTGGATTCCTTTACATATGTTCAAACGTTTTTATACTGACAATACCTGGGTACCGGCTCATGGATTGACCCATACTTTAGATACTCTAAAGTGGTGTCTGGAAATTATCGAAAATGACCCTGAGATTTCATTGGATGACATTAATATGAGGAATCTAGTTGTTGCTACTCTAGCCCATGATTTGTCATGTATCATTCACCGCGATAATCACATTGAGAACTCAGCGGTATGGATAGAAGCTATTTTGAAAGAAACAGGAAAATTTGATAAAGCAGATATTCATAAAATAAGTCGAATAGCAAAAGGGCATAGAAAATTAGAAGGTAAAGAGCCGCGAAAGGAACATATTGAATTAGTAGAAGCGCAGTTGCTTCATGATGCCGATATGTTATCTTTACTATTTAATCCTGATAGGATATATCAAGCCAAGTTAGGATGGTCAATAGAAGATAATGGTTATATCAAAGATAGGCCATTACCTGTGAATAGATTCTATGAACCTGATGAAACAAAACATCGTGGCGGAACAATACGACACCCTAAACAAACCTTAGAATACAGAATAATGGCCATAGAGGAGAGATTTCATTACAGTACATCTGATGGAGTCAATGATCTTTTTTACAAAATTTTACTCCGGAGAAAAGAGGATGGGTTTTATTTAACGGAGGGAGCAAGGGTTATTGTAGGGAAAGCAAGTAGAGATTTAACGGTATTAACTGACTTTATTGAACAAAAACGAAACAATATAAGAAAAGATTATGGTTTAAGTGAAGAAGAA
>CAZOIE010000292.1:0-2764 GCA_964579905.1 uncultured Planctomycetia bacterium | reverse complement strand
TAACAATCCCATTTAATCGTTTATCTATATCGCATTTTATTTCCAGCCTATCAGGATCATTATTTTTTATAAGTGTATAGGCTGAATCCAATATAACCTGTGTTGAGCGATAGTTTTTGGTAAGCACTATTTTCTTAGCGTCTTTATATGTATCCATAAAGCTTAGGATATTGCTCAGTGCGGCCCCCCTGAAGCGAAACACGCTCTGATCGTCATCTCCGACGACGGTTAGATTTTTCTCTTTTTCTGCTAAAAGCTTCACCAGTTCAAACTGAGCATAATTCGTATCCTGGAATTCATCGACCAGTATATATTTAAATTGCTTTTGGTAGCTCTTAAGAACCAGCGGGTGTTCTCTTAACAACCTAAGACACAAATACACCTGATCGCCGAAATCAACCATGTTGTTCTTTCTAAGAAGCTCTTGATATTTGGCGTACACATTTGCAATCTCCGCTTGCTGAACAATTAATTCTTTCAAATCATTATCACTGTTTCTCTTGAGCTTTTTCTTGAGGTCCTTAACATATTTTAAATAGTCCCCAGGACTAACGTCTTCATCCTTTGCCCTGCTAAACAGAATCACCATCGCTCTGATGAATCTTGTCGGATCTGCCAGCGGCTTAAAATAATCAAGCGGGAATTCAAAAAGATTTTCTCTAAAGAAAATTATCTGTTCTGGACGAGTAAGTACTTTTACGTTTGGATCAAGCCCCAGGGCCAGAGCATTTTCTCTAAGGAGTCTATCTCCGAATGCGTGAAACGTGCTTATCCAAACATTGGTAAATCCATATGGAACCAGCAAGTCAACACCCTCTTCCATATTGGCTGCTGCCTTTTCGGTAAATGTGAGTGCGGCTATCTCTTCTGGAAGGGCTTTTTTTGTTTCAATAAGGTAAGCGATGCGTCTTGTAATAACGGATGTTTTGCCTGTACCGGCACCTGCTATTATTAAGAGAGGCCTCTTATCGTGCTTCAGGGCTTCTTTTTGTTGAGGGTTTAGATCATTTAAAATCTGGCTGGTCATTATTTGAAAATCTGCTTAAGAAAAGAAAGGATTAATTAATTCTGCTGACCTGTTAGTCTAAATACTATCTCTTTAAACTTTTCGCTTTTTCTTAGATTTTCCAGGTCCGGATCGCTCAATAAGTACTTAATATCCCTATACCCGAGCCTCAAAGATTTGCCTATGGCCGAGAGTGATTCGGTAGACCGCTTTAAAAGAGAAAGGCTGCAGGCAAGATTGTACCATGCTATAGGGTCATCTGATTTCAGCTTTACAAGTTTTAAGTCAACCTTCAAGCCCTTTTCATAGTAGCCTTTCTTGGTATACGCATCCCCTAAGGGTATAAGGGCATCTACAAAATCCGGCTTTTCCTTGATAAGTTTTTCATAGAACTTTATCTCAAAGTCTAGCTGGTCTGATTTTTTATTTTTTCTTATAGCCATTTTTTAATAAGACTGCGAACTGGAGGCGTGGGCCGGATTTGAACCGGCGAATAGCGGTTTTGCAGACCGCTGCCTTGCCACTTGGCTACCACGCCATTTTAGTCAAAAAAGGCAGCCATTTCTACAGCAATCCACAAACGGCTGCCCCTCTTAAAATATCGTATTATTAAACTTTATTAATCTAACTTGGATCTGTGGTGTTGCCTTGTACTGAGGCATCCACCTTTAAAACATTCCAATAGCCTGTATGGTTACCATCTTTGTCATAGGCTATTTGTTCGGATGAAGCTGTTGATTCGGTAAGACCGGTTACATAGTCGTAGTCCGGGTTTGCCGATGTTCCAACCGATGAGCTTGATGGACAATCAA
The DNA here is from genome assembly GCA_964579905.1 of uncultured Planctomycetia bacterium. Classification (GTDB taxonomy): domain Bacteria; phylum Omnitrophota; class Gorgyraeia; order VGKN01; family VGKN01; genus CAZOIE01. The sequence continues at coordinate 946 of CAZOIE010000292.1, read as the reverse complement.
ACACTGAGTCATCCGTAACATAGTTAGTAGAAAGTGCGCTTAGTGCAGCAGGGAATGCCTCATTATTATCCCCAGCATAAAGGTGTAGAGCAATGCCAATCTGCCTTAGATTGCTTGCGCATTTGGTCCTTCTGCCCTGTTCCCTTGCACGTGCGATAACCGGTGTTACGGCGCCCGCTAAAAGAAGAATGATTGCCATAACAACCAACAGCTCGATCAGGGTAAAACCCTGTTTCTTCTTGTATGAAGCCAACATACTGACCTCCTTTATTATTAAACACCTACATTTAACTTGAATTTCTCGATTTTGTCAAGCAGTAGTTTCGAAAGCGCCCCCTTTGATATGCCCTTAAGTTTTTTGACAAATCCAGCTCTATCTATAAGTAAAAAATCACATTTTCCCGCGTTGCCAAATGGATTGTTTGCCCCGGGGGAATATTGATTAGCCACTATAAAGTCGAGTTTCTTGTTCTTCAGCTTCATAAGGGCTCTACTGCGCAGGTTCTTTGTTTCCAAGCAAAAGCCTACTATAATTTTATTATTACTTTTTGTAGAAAACTCCGATAGAATATCCGGAGTTTTGATTAATTTTAGCGTTAACTGTTTTGCGGTTTTGTTTATCTTGTTTTTCGATATCCTGTTTATCCTGTAATCTGACACCGCTGCTGTCATTATGAGGCAATCTGAACGCTCAAAAACACTAGAGACTGCCTTTTTCATCTGTATGGCCGTTCTTATGCCTATAAAATCTACTCCTTTTGGAGCTGGCAGGTTGACTGGACCGCTTATTAGGGTAACACGGTGGTGGCGCTTCTTTGCTTCTTTGGTTATTGTATAGCCCAGTGTGCCGCTTGAATGATTGGAGATAAATCTTATTGGGTCTATAGGCTCCTGGGTAGGACCTGCGGTAATTACTATTCTAAGTCTCTTCTTCATGATGCCTTAT
>CAZOIE010000291.1:0-2782 GCA_964579905.1 uncultured Planctomycetia bacterium | reverse complement strand
GGATGCAGATTTTATTTTTAATATAAACGAGATTAAAAATATAATCGACAAGGTTGATGAGGGTTATGACTGTGTCTTCGGATCACGATTTTTAAAACAGAGGAATATACAGGGTTATCCATTCATCAAGTTGATTGTAAATAGAGGTTTCCATTTTTTTGTACGTCATATACTCAGGATAAAATGCGCCGATCTTACAAACAACTTTAAATTGATAAGGCGCAACATAATCGATGCTATAAACTTCAAAAGTGTGAATTTTTCAATAAACGCGGAAACCGGTCTATATCCAGTACTAATGGGAGCAAAGTTCGTTGAGATGCCTGTTTCATGGATACAGCGTAAAACAGGCATGGGATTTTCCGATTTTAGCGTTTTCAAGGTAGCCCATTCGTACACCTGGGTCCTAATCAAGGCTATACTTTGGAAATTTTTACCGAAGATATTGATCGACAAGGTCATTTTTACCAAAAGACAAAAAGACAAAAAATCATGATTTGTTCTTTGTGGAGAGGAGATTTAATAAATGAGTTACATTTTAGGAATTAACTGCTTTACCCATGATTCTGCTGCAACACTTTTAAAGGATGGCATTCCCATTTATGCCTCAGAGGAGGAGAGGCTATCGCGGGCAAAGCACACAAAGGAGTTTCCGAAGCTCTCTATAGAATATGCTCTAAAGCAGAATAACCTAAGCTTTAACGATATAGACCACGTGGCATTTTTCTTAGATTACAAGTTAGCCATTACTAATTTTTTGAAATATATAGTCAGGTATTTCCCGCATTCGCTTGTGTTTGTTACTGGAGACAGGCCTTCTTTAGGGCGAGATATTATGTCGATGAATAAATATATGAGAAAGCAGCTTAATCTAACGGGAAAGCAAAAGTATAAGTTTCACTATGTGAAACATCATGATTGCCACGCAGCAAGCAGCTTTTTTACTTCATCTTTTGATGAAGCAGCAATTTTATCTGTTGATGGCTGGGGCGAGTTGACCTCAACATGGCTAGGTAAGGGTGAGGCAAATAAGATAAAACCTATTTCTGTTACCAACTTTCCGCATTCAATCGGGAGCTACAATGCAACGCTTACCGATTATCTTGGGTTTCAGATGTTGAGTGATGAATACAAGGTAATGGGGCTAGCTTCCTATGGGAAACCAACATATAAGGACAAGTTCAAAGAGCTGATAGCATTTAAGGATAATGGAGAGGTTAAGGTTAATTTAAAATACTTTACCTACTGGATGAAGAATTGGACAGAGACAAAGTGGTATTCAAAAAAATTAGTTGATCTGCTTGGGCCGATCAGAAAGACAGACGAGGAGATTACCCAGCGCCATAAGGATATTGCCGCAACACTGCAATACGTAACTGAGGAGGCGGTAATACATATAGCAAGGCATCTGCACAAGAAAACGAAATCTAAGAATGTTGCTTATTCAGGCGGCGTTGCCTTAAACTGTGTTGCAAACAGGAGGATCTTGGAGGAGACGCCATTTGAGAATATCTATATCCAACCGGCATCACATGATGCAGGAACATCCATCGGTGCAGCCTTGTATTGCCATCATATGATTCTTGGTAACCCCAGGAAGTATCAGATGGACCACTGCTATTATGGAGGTGAATTTACAGCGCGTGATTACGAGATGGCAATAGCCGAATCTGGCTTAAGGTCGCAGAGATCTTCGACTATTATTAAGGACGTTGCTAGATTAATTTCAGAGGGTAATATAATTGCATGGTTCCAGGGTAAGATGGAGTTTGGGCCAAGGGCCCTTGGTAACCGTAGCATCCTTGCTGATCCTAGGCGGGCAGATATGAAGGATATCATAAATGCCAAGGTTAAATTCAGGGAGCCATTTAGACCATTTGCTCCTTCGGTGTTAAGGGAGAAGGCCGGCGAATATTTTGAGGGTGATCATTTCTCAGGGTATATGTTACTTGTATTGCCTGTGAAAGAGGAGAAGAAAAAGGTTATACCAGCGGTAACACACGTGGACGGGACCGCAAGAGTTCAGGCGGTAAGCGATACACAGAACCCACGCTATTATGAGCTGATCAAAGAATTTGAAGAGATTACCGGTGTCCCAGTTATATTGAATACGTCCTTCAACGTTAAGGGGGAGCCTATAGTCTTTACACCGACCGATGCGATTAAGTGTTTCTTAAAAACGGATATCGACTATTTAGTGCTGGGCGAGTATTTGGTTGAAAAAGAGGACAAAGCGTAAGAGATGCGAAAGATATTTTGGATAATAATTGTTCTGAGCATATTAATTCGAGTAATTAATATTGGTATGCCCCTGCTAGAGGGTTCAGCAACCAGGCAGATCTACAGCGCAATGGTTGCAAAGTATTTCTATCAAGAAGGAAAGATGAATATTCTATATCCGAAGATCCCTATTAAGGGCGATAAGCCATTTTATCAGGCGCTTGAGATACAGTTTACACCATATTTGGCAGCGCTGTTTTATAAGCTTACAAACGGGATACATGAAGAGATTTTCAGGTTTATGGCTATAATATTTACTATCCTGGCGTTGTATCTTTTATTTCTGTTTACTAAGTCACTTTTTGGGTCAGGAGTTGCGCTTGTATCGATGTTTGTATTTAGTTTTTCTCCAATTTCAATTTATCTGGGTAGGTCTGCCAATTTTGAAATGCCGATAATCCTGTTTAATATCGCCACAATTTACTTTTTTTACAAATGGACGAAAACAGAAAAGGCCATAAATCTAATAGATCAGGATGACTTCCAATGAACATCTGTTTTT
>CAZOIE010000290.1:0-2817 GCA_964579905.1 uncultured Planctomycetia bacterium | reverse complement strand
CCTTGTGGGCTCGGTTATGTTAAATCGCGCCCCCCTCATCCTAACCTTCTCCCCTGAAGGGGAGAAGGAATATATGTTCCCTCTCCCCATTGGGGAGAGGGTTAGGGTGAGGGGAATTCCATTTAACCACCCGAGCCAGGTTTTACTCTTTCCTATTCTCATCTCTATCTCCTGCTTTCAACATTATTGAAAGCGAAGTTAAACTTGACCGTTTTTAAATAGTATGATATATTTATGATAGTTATGAAAATAAAATCTAATAAACGTGAAGCATTGTCAAAAACACTATTGGATTTTTCAAAAATTTCAGTTGCAGCTGCATTTGCCAGTGAATTCTTTGTAAAGTTTCCTTTATACGCGCGTATCATTATCTGGGTAGCTCTTATAGGCCTAATCTGGTTAGGCGTATGGATATGCCCGGAAAAAGGAGAATAAAGTATGGGTACTGCTCTTGTTTTAATAGCTCTCTGTATCATAATATTCCTCATAATAAAACTGCAAAATCGGCCGCACGGACATCTGTAAGAACTTCTCATCTCTATCTCCTTACTTCGTTACCCAATCTGCTACTTCTACGCCATCTACGGCGAGGACAACGCGGTTGTCGTTGGTCCTATATATATAAGTATCGCCGGCTGAGCCTTCAAGGTTTACCTTGCTATCAGTATCTATATTTATGTTAGCGCTTGTCATGGTCAGGTTGCCTGTCATTGTGTCGCCGCCAACATTTACATAGGCGGTATCGCCTTCTGTAGATGTAAGCAGCGATGAATCGAGTTCTGCTGCTGAGAGGCCACCATCGAGAATGTTTATCTCTGCTGCGCTTGGAACTATGGCAGTGCCTCCTAAATCTAATGTCCCGTCTATTGATAGTGTCGCGCCTGAGTCTATATTTAAGGTCACGCCTGTTGTGACTGAATCGTTTAAGTCGCTTCGCAGGAACTGGGTTGAGTCAAGATTATCAAGTAGATTAGCATTGGATGCAGTTCCTTCTATTGTTGCGTTTATTGTGCCTTCAACAGTGAGGTCGCCGCTTGAGTCAAGCGTGAGCATTGCAACGTCATTTCCGTCTTTTACCTGCAAGAGATCTGAGTCTTTGTATGCTGTGGCGCCTGATGCGCCTGCTGTGTGGTTAGAGTCGAGCGTGAGGCTTGTTGCAGAGCCAATCGCAGAGACTGTAAAAACCTCTGAGCCGATCTTTATCGCATCACCTACTGCAAGCTCTGTGTCAAAGGCAGTAGTCGTTCCTGTTACTGCAGTAGTGGCTGCGGTCACGGATACTGTGCCTGTAAGGGCAGTTGAGATATTTCCTTTTAACTGTAAGTCTGCTGTGGGATTAGTGAGCCCTACTCCGACTTTACCGCCTGTTATGTAGCTTGCACCTGCAGAGGTAGAACGCACAAGGCCTGTAAGAGTATCAGAAGCTGTTGAATATCCTAAGCCTGTGACATAAGCTGTAACTGCCGCGCCATCAGGGAGATTACTTCCATTGGTAAGCGTGTCTTCTGCTGCGCGCGTGGCTGCTGTGCCAAGGCCTAATGTGGTGCGCTGCACTGAAGCGCTTGAATCATCTAATAGCGCTTCGCCGGCTGAAGTGACTGTGACTGATGAAGTCGTGCCGCCTGCTATCTTTACAAGTCCGCTATATCCTGACACATCAGCTTCCAGGCCGCCTCTTTCATGGACGAGCGTGCCTGAAGTTACATCACTTGCAGCATGGGCATGGCCTGAAAGAGATACTCCTGTGCCAGCCTGTGTGATAGTGGTGGCATCAAGTGTGCCGTCCACGTCGAGTTTATAGACAGGCGTGCTCGTGCCGATGCCGACGTTGCCAGAGGTTGCTTTTACAAACAGAGCATTTGGCTCTCCTGCTCCTTCTACTCTAAAATTAATACTGTTTCCTCCGCTATCGTTAACTATCAAATGTCCATTGTCAAGGGTTAAGAATTCTCTCACTGCTCCGTCCCACCTTATGCTTAAGTTTAGCTTTCCTGCCTCAGTGCCATTGGTAACATTACCCGCCTGTGCTTGAATTCGGGCAAACTCCGTCTCTGCTCCTCCATCATCGTCCCCATAGAACGAAATAGTTCCCAAATAGTCTCCAACAGCCGGAGATGCTGAATCTAGTCTGAACTTCTGTCCAAAGACTCCGCCATGACCAGCAGTATCATTCTGTATAGTTAAAACAGGGAGCTCATTTGAAGAATCTAGTAAATGCAACTTGCTTGCCGGCGCGGTCGTCCCTACGCCAACGTTACCGCTTGCTGTTGCAAGATTTGTTGCGCCTGAGACTGTTAGCGAGCCTAATGTACCAACGCCTGTGATGCTCGCGAACGAGCCTGACGCGAGATCTGCGTTGACGATCGTGCCGTCTGAGATGTCGCCGGTGACTATTGTCGAGTCTGCGATTTTTGCGCTCGTGATTCCAGAATCTTTTACGCGGAGCGCATCTGCGTTGATTTCAATCGTGGAGCCATCGACACCTACTGCCAATGCTGAGCCTGCGCCACCTGTTAAGCCATTACCTGCAGCAGCAGCTGCTATTCTTAGATTTTCACTTCCATCATCTTCTAAGCCTGTGCCTGCAAAGTCTGAGACGTCAATGTTCATCTGATTTCCTGAGAATGCAAGGCCGTCTCCTGCCTGGTAGATCTGGTTGCCTGCAAACTGGGCAAAGGTTATAGAGGTTGACCACTCTGTAATTGCGTCATTGGAGCAAACCCAGGCAGTGTCTGCATTAGAGGTACCTTCCTGTACGAATACTGCAGCTGAAATGAGTTCTGTGTTTGCGTTTGCATCAGTAGCGCGGGTCGGTGC
>CAZOIE010000289.1:345-2821 GCA_964579905.1 uncultured Planctomycetia bacterium | reverse complement strand
GGTCTAATTTTAGTTAATGCTTCACTCGCGGCATAGCTAATTTCAGAATCTCCATCTCTCAATAACTTTATTAAATATGGCACTGCAGGAGAGCCAATTTTGGCTACTATCTTTATAAAAACATCCCTATAAAACCACTTTAATAAAATAAAAGTTATCCTGACGCTTATATAAGAAGCTCCAGCAATAGCTGCGATAATCATAAGCAGAAAAACTAACCCGATTTCCCAACTTTTAATTTGGGATATATAATCCAGTAACACGTCTACTATTGGATTTGGATTTAAAAAATATAACGATAGCATTAAACATACGCCAATTCCTATAGCTAATGCTATTAACAACGCAATGGCAAACTCTATAGTAGCTTGAGCCAACTCAGCAGAAACAGAGTCTGAATCTTGAGCTAATTGTGAAGATGCAGTTTCTTTTTCTCGCTTAACCTGCTTTTTCTTTCTCAAGAATGCATTTATCTGCTCATCGCAGGCGGCTCTGTAATCTGAAAATGTTACATGGCCATCTTCAGCAAACTCCTTTAGGTTTTGAACAAAGCTTGCAAGACGTAGCTGATATAGTTTTCCGAATAGATCCCAGAAATCTTTTTCATTCTTTGTAAACGTTGGCTTATACCTATCAATTTGCCAGTATGCAAAGAAGGCATATACGATATCTGCCCAGGCTTTTGCAGTAATATTAAATAGCTCTGTTTCATCAATGAGGAATGAATAATTTTCAAGAAGGCCGGAATTATTTAATACATCTGCAAGCAACTCTTTCTGATTATCATTCAGGTTGTCTTTCTGGCTAAATAGATAACTAAGCTCCTCTCCTGTTAAGTCCAACATCTTTGCTGTAGCATCGTTTTCTTTAAACCACTCTTCAGCCTCACTATCGGCTTCACCTAGGAGACTTTCTGCATCCTCTCCTACCTCAGTTATTTCTCCGCTTCTTGCGTCTCTTTCTATCTGCTCAAAGAAGGTAAGCGCAATATTTTTTACTTCTTCATTGCTGGCTATCGGCATTAAAACCCTTTCAAACCTAGATCTTCTTGCATCAAGGCTAATTTCCGGTTTATCCAGCCCAGCAAAAACTACATTACCATCCTCTACTGCTATTTTATGATTTTTTTCGCCGGTAAATACTTCCTTTGGCTTATTCGCTGTCACTAGGTATTGGCCTTCGTGCGAACCTGCCTTGAAGGTAACCGCCTGCCAGCTATCAAACATTGTTGAAAATATATTTTGATGTACAGCAAACTCTCCCATATTCGGATGGCGGGATACAATGCCGTAATGCGCTGCTATAAGCGGGGTAGTCAATAAATCTGATACATGTGCATCATCCATACTATATAGTCTAGCAGCGTACGGATTTACATAATCAGCTTCTCCGGCAATTACCGGAGATAGAAGTTTCTCTATGTAATCATTCCCTATAGTAAGATCGCCATCGAGCATTGCAACCGCTTCTGCGTTGAATGTTTTCCCTGCTAATAGAAGCGCTCTTATAGAGACAGATTTCTGTATTCCGTATTCGGGCTTTATTACAACCTTAACAGGGATATCGCCTTCTGTATCTATGTCAAGATTTGCCTCTCTAATAGTATCACTCTGTGAATTCTCTCCAATTAAAACAATAATACTTCTCTTGTCTGGGAATTTTTCTCCTAGTTGCCTTCGTATCTCAGAAATAAGCCTTATGAGTACCTCGCTATCTAAATCTCTTGTCATTTGATCGTAAACAGGGATTCCTACTACAATATCTCTATCTCCATATCCATCTCTCAAGCCACTTAAGCTTGCCCCTACTTCCTGATCAAATCCAAATATACGATATTGCCTGCTTAGATTAAGAAGCTGTTCTGATGTTAAGCCCAGCTCATCCAAGGCTTTCTTAAACAGTTCTGGATTGGCACGCTCTAACTGCTGCAATCTATAAAGGTATCTTTGGAGCCGCATATAATTCCTTGAACCCTTCTTCATCTTCTTCATCTTAAGCAGAGGAAGTGCCCATTTTACAATTCGGTTTACCTCTTTTATAAACTCAGTTGTCAGTCTCTTATCGCCTTTTGTAATGTTCGTAGCATTAAGCACCCTTGCATACCTAGCAGGTCTTTCTCTGTTTCGCTGTATGGTATCTGCCTTGTATTTCAATAGATAGCCCTTAATAGGTAATCCAAGCTTTCTTAATCCCTTTGCTCTATTTCTCAACTCTTCCCGCGGTAACTCAACAAGTTTCCTGTAGGAAGAATCCTCTGCCGGAGCTGAAAGTCCTGTTTCTTCCTCAAAAATAACTTCTTGAGCCAACTTTCCTTGGAGTAATTTATTTCTTAATGCTCTCAGTATAGCAAGTCGTCCAGATTCTTCATCTTCTACTAGCTCTGTTGCAACTTGTATATCATCAGGCTCTGCGTCCTCAGATTCTGTTGCAACTTGTATATCATCAGGCTCTGCGTCCTCAGATTCTGTTGCAACTT
>CAZOIE010000289.1:0-245 GCA_964579905.1 uncultured Planctomycetia bacterium | reverse complement strand
GTATATCATCAGGCTCTGCTGGAGTTTCTTCAACATGCGTTGAAGGCGACGTAGTTCTTAGCCATTTTTCTATCGGATCTCTAGCTTTCTGCGGCAATACAGCTAATGCATTTAGGAATCCATCACTATTGTTGAGCCAAGAGCGGATGACATCAGTATAATACTCCACTGGTATGGACTTGAGTATCTCCATAAGGGCAGATGGAGCTTTCTCTGCAAGGCTTATCAGGGAAGTAACTAGGGCA
>CAZOIE010000288.1:0-2845 GCA_964579905.1 uncultured Planctomycetia bacterium | reverse complement strand
CCCTCGATAGTCTGCACCGCCTTTAGCTGCTCGGAATTCAGGTCTCTGCGCAAGCCTGCGTGCCCGGAAGTCCGGATTGTTTTACTCATTCGGGAGTATCTCCTCAATATGCGAACCAGGTCATAATATGGTTTCACGCAACCTTGTACAAGCATCTGGGCGAGACATTCAGAGACAAACTCTCATCGGTTCAAATACAATGCATGTACCGGCAGGCATTTAACAGAAATGTATTTTTAATCACAATACCTGCTCGGCCACCCGCCTTAAGAATTTTAATGAAGTGTTGGAGAAAAAGAAATGCAGTCTCACCAGTTTTGATTGGAAAATTCTGTTGAACCTCTTTGCGTTCTTTGCCACCAAACGGAGGATTAGCTAAGACAATATCATAACGATCTTTTTCTTGAATATCGGTAATGTTTTCTGATAACGTATTAGTATGCACAATATTGGGTGCTTCTATGCCGTGTAAAATCATATTCATCGTGCCAATAATATAGGCAAGTGATTTTTTCTCCTTACCGTAGAAAGTTTTCTTCTGCAAAATATTCGCGTCTTTGGTGGTCAGACTCTTACTAGTTTTGAGATATTCAAAGGCCTCACATAAAAACCCAGCCGAACCCGCTGCTCCATCGTAGATTTTATTTCCAATAGCAGGAACAATCACCTTCACAATAGTTTTAATAAGAGGACGAGGTGTATAATATTCACCACCATTACGTCCTGCGTTACCCATATTTTTGATTTTGGCTTCATACAAGTGGCTCATCTCATGCTTTTCGGCATAAGTACGAAAACGAAGTTCGTCAATACGATCAATCACTTCGCGTAAATTATATCCGCTCTGTATTTTATTTTTTAGTTCGCTAAATATCTCACCAATCTTATATTCAATGGTATCGGCGCTTTCGGCATTGGTTTTAAACTTTTTCAGGTAAGGAAACAGCTTATAATCAACAAATTCTTTCAGATCATCACCTGTGAGTGCTTTATGATAATCAATTTTACCATCTTTTCCTTTTGGTACTGCCCAAACATCCCATTTATATTGCGAACCGATAATGCCTATGTAAGCCTTTCCTTTAAGTTCTTCGGCTGTTTTTTTATCTTTTTCTAAATCATCCAGATATTTAAGAAATAAGACCCAGGAGGTTTGCTCCACATAATCCAGCTCACTGGAACAACCTGCGTCTTTATGTAAAATGTCATCGATATTTTTGAAAGTTTGCTCAAACATTATTTTTCCTTTTTAGTTAATTATTCATCCAAAAAATGCCCTGCTGGTTTTTTGAGAACTTTGGCGATTTTGATTAGGGTTTGTATGGATGGTAATGATGTGCCGGTTTCGTAGCGAGATATGCTTTTCTGTTTGGCTTTTATTTTTTGAGCAAGCTGAGTTTGCGTTAAATCAAGTTCCACACGTGCTAATTTAATTTTCTTGCCTAGGGTTTTTGTATCCATAAGTCTCCTTTTTTAGTCAAAAAAACTTGACATTTTACTAACATTTGGATATATTAATATTGAGTCTTCTAATAGCGAAAGTCGGCTTCATGCCGTGTGTGGGAAACCACCTAGCTATAGAAGGCTTATTTTTTTGGCATCTAATTCGTTAGATTTATTATAAAAATTCCCTGGGTATTTAATAGTGTCATAAATATCCCAAATAAAACTGACTCTATCCTTAACAAAGTTATAATATCTCATCTCTCCTTTTGTGAATACCCTATATATTGCCCAATTCATATAGTCTATCACCTGCAAACAAGGTTCATCGGTCGGCACTTGTGACTGTATAAACACCTTCGAGCCAATCTTAATAAAAAACTTTCTTTCGAATAAACTTCTCGCATGCTCAATAGCCTTTTCTAGTGGTTCCTGCCTGGTTTTTGAGCCTCTTTTAGAGAAATAAATAAAGTTGTTTCCTGCTCTATGTAAAATATTCTTAAATAAACGCCATATAAGGCCGTCATAGAATTTGTTCTCACTACAATCGTGCTTTTTAAAAACCCTTTCTATTTTTCGTGCTATTACAAATTGTGATTTAAAATTAAGCGTACTTATACATTTATAAACTTCCTGTCTGACCTCCGCACAATCATCGGTGGCATGAAAATATTTTAGAGACTTCTTCAAAGATGGTATATCTTTTAAATAGGTGTCATCTTTTATCTTATTTCTTACGCTTTGCAGTTCCTGCCTAATCACCTTCGGCTCTTCTGTCTCTATGAAACCTAACATTAGTATTTTGGAGCAACCTTCTCTCCCTACAATAAACTCTCCGTTTCTGTTGTAGAATGCTGGATCGCCGGCTTCATCAACAAAATAATATGTGTACTCCCGTTTAGGCTCTTTCATAATTTGTAAAAAGTCTAAAAATAACTCTTGACATAATATACCTTTTAGGGTATAATTTAGTCATATGAAGGGCTATTTAAATGCTGTGAAAAGTAATATATACCTTATCTGTAATAAAATCAAGATTTTTTATGAATGAACTGAGCGTTATACAAGTTAAAAGAGATATTAATCCAGAAATCCGGCTAACAAACTTAAGCTGGCTTGATAATCTCCCCGTCCAAAAACTACTAGATGTCATCTCCTCTATTATTGCGGATGACTATATACAAATCGCAAAACACAATAAAGATGTGTTCTCAAGCAAAAAAAATCATGAAATCTAAATATCTCCCTCGCTTAAACAATCTAAAATTCTCTTACGACAATTTCAGATTAAGCTTCGGGATCTATCGAGGAGGTAAAAAATGAAGGTAGCATTATTGGCAGGATATGATACGGAAACCCAAGGCGAAAGAGGATTTATGGTCAAATTAGGGTTTTTAAAGGC
>CAZOIE010000287.1:0-2849 GCA_964579905.1 uncultured Planctomycetia bacterium | reverse complement strand
ACCATATAAGGATTAAAATATCTGAGTATAATTGGGATAGGAAGTTTTAATAGTTATTATCTGATAATTAAGCCTTGCTTTACAAGACCTAACTTAAGAGGTATAATAAACCTCAATTAGAGATACGTATTGACAAAGATGAATTTTATGATAAACTTTGGTAAAGATACAAAAATAAATGTAAAGTGGTATGTTTCGAAGGGGGAACTGCCACGTTAAAATAATTAAAACCTTCGCCTAAAAGCGAGGGTTTTTTGTTTTTAGGGATAGAAAGTTATGTATGATAACACAATAGCAATTGAAATAGCAAAACAGTACAACGAAACTCCTTTGACGGATTTTGCCAGCGTTAATACTAGAACATCTTTAGATTCTTTGAATTTGAACTGGTGCGAGCGGGATTTGCCTGAAAAGGATAGAACTAAGCATGTGCACAGGTTGCATCCTTACATGGGAAAATTTATTCCACAACTTGTTGAGATATTTCTAAGAAAATATCGACCCACATTAGTTTATGATCCGTTTTGTGGGTCAGGAACCACCTTAGTTGAAGCTAATGCGCTTGGCATTGATTCTCTTGGTGTAGATATTTCTATCTTTAATGTTTTACTTTCTAGAGTAAAGACTTTTAAATATGACATCAATTTACTTAGTAAAGAACTCCAAGGTATCTTGCATGAGTTGGATCAATATCGGGAGAAAATTATTGCCGACAAAAATAACAGGTTACTTAAAACAAATAATCAATATTTGAATGATTGGTTTGCGGATCAGGCAGGAAAAGAATTGTTATGTTATTCGAGTTTAATAGCTAATTATCGATGTCGGGGATTATTGAAAATAATTTTATCTCGTGCTGCCCGATCTGCGCGGTTGGTAACACATTTTGATCTTGACTTTCCTAAGAAGCCGCAAAAGGAGCCATACTACTGTTATAAACATCAGCGAACATGTCAGCCTGTTCAAGAAGCTTATAAATTCCTTAATAGATATACCATTGATACATTTAATAGAGTTAAGGAATATTCGCAAATTAAAACAAATGCTAAAGTCAAGGTTATACATGATGACTCCCGGACAGTTAAATTGCCAAAAAATATTGATATGATTTTTACTTCCCCGCCCTATTTAGGGCTTATAGATTATCATGAGCAACATAAATATGCTTATGAACTACTAGGTTTAAAAAATAATGAAAGTAGGGAAATAGGCCCAGCTAAAAATGGCCAATCTGACCAGGCTAAGAAAGACTACATCAAAGGAATAAATGATGTATTGTTGCATTCGAGAGAATATATGGTCAAAAAAGCATTGGCGATAATTGTCGTTAATGATAAATTTAGTTTATACAAAGCTGACGATGTAGGTTTTAAAGAAATAGGTCGTGTTGAGCGTCATGTTAATAGGCGCACTGGCAGGCGTAACGGTGCATTTTATGAAAGTATTTTAATATGGAGAAAAGTGTAATGGATAAGAACAAAGAATTGCAAATACGGGAAAAGATAGCAGAATATATTATAAAGATGACGCAGAAATACGAGAAGTTAAAAAGAAATGATTTGGCAATAAACCCATTTTTAGCAGGTGCACTTAAGCTTGATAGCGAAGAAAAAATTTGGAAATTTTTTATTACACAGAGATTGCAACGAGGCATTGTAACATCATTTGGCAGTTTATTGCAAGAGGTAGCTAAAATTTTAGATTCCGAAGCGAGTATGGAGGACATAGATCTTATAATAAAGAAAGATAACAAAATCCATTATGTTCAGCTAAAAAGTGGGCCTGAAGGATTTACTCGTCCTGCTCTCAGAAAGACTAAAGGTGCGTTTGATAAATTGAAAGCAAAGAATCCTAAATGTGTAACTACCATAGCTTTTTGTTATGGGGTTAAAAGTCAAATTTCTAAAATATGGGGCAAGGAAGTTTACGAAAGTGCCAACATTGTCTTGGTCGGGAAGGAATTTTGGGATTATTTCTTTGGAGAGGGGTTTTATGAAAAATTGATAAATATATTTAAAACTATTGAAATTGGCAAAGAGCAGGCGACTACTCAAAGAAAATCCTTTGATGAGATTTTAAAGGCGGTTTATAAACGAATCTTGAACGAAAAATGAAAAAGGTTGCTGAAAAATTTAAAATTTAAAGAGATATGAAGAAGTACAGGTTAGTATTATTTATTATCTTAACCCTTGCGTTAGTGCCGACAAGGGTTTTTTGTTATGAAGCAGAGGTTGAGGATATAAGTGGAGATAAATATTTCCCGGTTGTTAAAAAATCAATCGAGCAATCAAAAGAATCTATATATATGGTTATGTTTAAGGTAGGATTGAGACCTTATGATGAAAGTTCCAGCGTATATCAATTAGTAGAGGAGTTGATAAATGCTCATAAGCGAGGAATAAAGGTAAAAGTGATTCTGGACCAGAATATTCCGTTTATTGGAAAGAAAAATATAGATGATTGGGAGATAGAGGGCAAAAACGCATGGTGCTACAAAAGACTCAAAGAAGCTGGGATAGTGGTAGGATATGATGACGCTACTAATTATACTCACGCCAAGACTCTTGTTATAGATAGAGAGATAATCATATTAGGAAGCGCTAATTGGACTGAAAGCGCTTTACACAGGAACTTTGAAACTAATGTTCTAATAAAGTCAAAAGAACTGGCAAAAGACCTAATAAAGAAATTCAAGCAGATAAAAATAGAAACAGCAGGCGCAACCATTAAAGGCATAAAAGTTCCCATACCTATATCCTGGAAGTTCTTGGAAGATCCAAAATTAGCAGGTACGATGATGAGTAGGCATGATGAAAGGGCATTTGACCTGTATTTACTTCTTTTAAGGG
>CAZOIE010000286.1:0-2856 GCA_964579905.1 uncultured Planctomycetia bacterium | reverse complement strand
GCAATTGCGTCATAAGAATTTCCTCGTTAATGACATAAGTAATCAAAAGGACGAACTTTCCCATAAGCTAAATCTTACCAATGAGCAATTGCGTCATAAGAATTTCCTCGTTAATGACATAAGTAATCAAAAGGACGAATTGCATGAGCAGTTAAAGGTGGCAAGTAATGATCTTATCCTGAAAAAGAAAGAGATCGAAAAAATATCTGAAGACTCCAATAGGAAATCCAAAGATATAGCCATCTTAGAAAAAGAAGCGGAGGAAAAAAACGACAGGTTTATTTATGGAGATGGTTTTAATGTAAAAAGTATTTTAATAATAAAACCTCAGAGGGTTGGCGTTAAATGGGTAGAGGTTACTTTACGTAATTTTAAGGAAAAATTCCCAGGAGCAAAGTTTTCTATAGTAGCCAATCTCTTGAAAGAAGATTATCAGTTATTGAAGATCAATAAGGATATAAATAAAAAACTGTTCTTTTCTCCTAATACACCTGGAAGTAGGAAATTTAGTTTATTTGAGATATTCAAATTAATCTTAAAATTTAACCTTTTGAAAGTCGATTTGGTTGTAATTCCGACAGATTTTATTGGTTATTCTGGATATAAGAAGGCAAGATTATTGGCTAATCTAATACGAGCTAAGAAAAAGATATATTATGACCCTAAGGAAAATATCCAGCGTATTAGTTATAGCTCTAGCGATAAGGAACATAAACAATTTCGTAAGCTAAACGGGAACAATATACCTTTAAGCCTAGGGATATTCAAGGCGGAATCAAAACAAGCATATATTAAAAATAGCAATAATTACCTGCTAAAGGTAGTAAATGTTAGCAAAAAAGGTGAGGTTGGATATTTAATATTGCGTGTATATTCCGCAAGCGAAGACGGGAGATTTGAAAAACAGCGTGCATTTTTCAATAAAAGAATTTTCGTTAAATCCGAGAGCTCATGCGCTATTTCCATCAATTATGACTGGCAGAATGCGCCTCTATTTTTTGTGGATGGCTCAAGACCCATGGCCGATAAAAATTGGTCAGGTAGTTTGAGTACAAAAAAGCTATATGCATTAGAGATGAACCTTTGTGATATATCGTATACGGTGGTAGATAAACTGGTTATATTCCAAGAGTTAATCTAAAATGAAAGTATTAAATATTATTCAAAGATACCATCCTGCTATAGGCGGAGCAGAATTTTGGTGTCGTATAGTGTGTCAACATCTAGCTACTCAGGGAGTAGATGTAAGAATACTAACCTTGGCAGTTGATGAGGAGGAAGAGTATTGGAGAGATAAAAAACCTCGCGATAGCTTTATGTCGCTAGGAAGATTTGATTATGATGGACAGGTTAAGGTGAGGCGATATAAAAGGAGTATTCCAAATATCCCATTTAAGTTTTTGTCTCGGCATATATTTGACAATTTGTTTAATATATATCTATACGGTCCTCACTCATTGGAAATGTATTTTGATTTACCCAAGCAGATACAAAATGCAGATATAGTTCATTTGCACGCCCTTCCGCATTCGCATAATATAGTAGGATTCTTTTTATCAAAGCTATGCAATAAACCTATTGTTATAACCCCACACTTCCACCCTGACCATAACTTCTATGAAAGAGGCTTAAACTATTCAATAATGCGTGGCTCAAAAAAGATTTTAGCGGTTAGCGAACTTGAAAAGACACATTTAGCTAAGAATGGTATTCCGGAAGAGAAGATAAAAGTCTTAGCAAATGGTATAAATCCAAATGACTATATTCCTAATAATTTATCTAGTTTTAAGAAAGATTTTTTCAAACAACACAGTATTAAGGAAGGAACAAAATTTGTTGTATTTATAGGAAGGAAAATAGAATATAAGGGAATTTCACTTCTAGTTGATGCTATTAATTACTTGAAGAATAACCATAAGCTGAAGTTACTTCTAATTGGGCCAAGTACTGCTTGGTTTGAAGATTTTTATTCGAAGCTAACGCCTAATGAGAAGGATTGTGTAATAGATCTTGGCATGCTTCCTCACCAGGAAAAGGTAAGCATTTTACATATGTCAGATATATTGGTATTACCTTCGCAATATGAAGCCTTTGGTATAGTTTTTTTAGAGGCATGGATATGTGATATACCTGTTATAGGAACAGATAAGGGAGCCATACCCCATGTTATTGATAGTGGAGGGCTAACATTTAAAAGTGGTGACTGTAAGGATCTTTCAGGTAAAATCAAGACATTTTTAAATAACCCCCTACTTGCAAAAAAAATGGCTAATGAGGGAAAAAGAAAAGTTTTTGATTTATATAATAGTAAAGTAATAGGTAATTCAGTTTTCAATGTGTATAGAGAGATCTTAAATTAGGAGAGATAGGCTTGTTATTATATTGTACAGCAGGCATAAGCCACTTTCTTCTTTATCCAAATGGAGATTTGTATCGCTGTATGGCTTATTATAATTCAAAGGCCAAACCTATTGGGAATCTATCAAGTGACAACTTTGACGTCAAAGAAGATTTAAAAACTTGCGAGTTTCCAAAATGCTATGTGGCATGTGACTTAAATTGGACATATAAATGGATGCTTAATGATGCAGGTAACATTGTGAAAAAGTTCTATCCCAGGATACTGGATTATAAGACCCTTGCCTTTGATGTACGAGTGTTAAAAGAGCAGGAGTTTTCCTATAATTTTAAAAGTGATATAGCACATATAGTCTGGATGCCCACGCTAAATTGTAACTATAACTGTCTATACTGCGGTTGTTCAAAGGATATTAATGGAATTGCTAATGATTTTTCTTCTTCAAACCCTGAGCTAAGTTTAGATAAGTGGCTCGATATTTTCGAAAAGAAGATCTT
>CAZOIE010000285.1:0-2869 GCA_964579905.1 uncultured Planctomycetia bacterium | reverse complement strand
GGGTTTCTCAACAATTGCGGCACCTACAGCGCGGGACACTAACTCCTTGATAAAATCCTCATACATATTACCTGCTCTTAAGAAACGCGGTATCTGATCAAACCTATCTAAATCCTCCAGCAGCCAGCTCTTAACTATATCTATGAACATATTGTTAAGTTCCTCTGACTCAGGGTCGAGATGACCGGTTAGCATGCTCCAGAAGAAGCGCCCTTCTGAGACCTCTATCGCATGGTTGAATACACCCCTAAGGCCTTCTCTGTCCTCTTCATCGCAGGACTTGCAATATTTCATTATGGGGCCGATAAGCTCTTTGTTATTTCCAAGGCCAATGCCTATGGCAAGGAAAATCTGTTCGTTTGCAGTAAGGAGGCGTCCTCCGATTACTTCTCCATCCGTTGATGGGAAAAGATAGCTGGTAACGGTTGGAAGGTGCTCTGGGTTTCGTGCAAGGGCAAGGCCTATGACCTTGGCTGTATTAACGGGCTCTCCCTCCGGCGTATGAGAGGGGGCACCATCCCAACGATTTATTAAATTTGGTAATGCCTTAAGCAGTATTTCAATCTGTACCTTGGTTAGTGTGATATTCTCATTTTTCTTAAAGGCTTTGTGTATAGAGGCTATTAACCAGTGCTGATAAAAGGACGATTGACCTTTAAAATGTATCATTATGGGGCCTAGAAGCTTTTCGTTGTGTTCAAGGGCAACACCTACCGCCCCATGTGCAAGCTCTATATTTTCATCTCTTACCCTTATAAGGAAATCAAACATGGGCATAATAAGGCCTGGATTCTCTGCTATTGCAATCCCTGCTGCATACCTAAATAAAAATCTGCGATTTTCCATAGGACCCCTAAAAAGCTCCTTGACAAGCTCAAAATCGCCAACTCTTGCAATACCCAACCCAAGGCCATAGGCAAGCCACTTCTCTGCATCGCCATCTATTGGATCGGGCTTAAGCTCTTCCTTTACAATCTCGCGCAATTCCCTATCCAGCCCTATTGCAACGCCCAAAGCATATGCGTTCCATTTTCTGGATTCCTCGCTTATTTTAAGATGTTGCTGATCATCATCCTTCTTCAACCTCTCAGCCATATAATCAATAGTGCTCTTTTGGCCGCTTGCTATCACATACCCCAGGCCATATGCCAGCTCCTCACATGCATCCTCTTCACATAAAGAAATCAGCGTAAGCAGCGTTATAGTACCCTTCATCGTCAACTCACAAGCTTTTCCCTGTCCCTGGGTGTATTTAAAGCCTTCTTTGATCGCGCGAGCAACCCAATACATCTCTTCATGATTAAGCTCACGAAACCTCTCTAGGAAGACTTTGGAGTGCTCGGTATCTACGTTAAGCTCCGGGTTATTTTGGATTGCAAGGCATATGATACGGGCAAGCTCTACTGTAAACTCATCGCTCTTATCAAAGACATCATCAACCATGTCGGTAAATCTCTTAAACTGTTTCTTGCTAAGCTTCAAATTCTCATCATGTTGAAGGACAAGCCCCAGAGCCTGCATGAGCAACACCTCTACCTCATCAATCTCAACAGCTTTCAACCTTTTAAAGAAATGCTCAAGCAGGCCGCTATCATTGATTAGTTCGTTTGAAATAACAGATACAAAATACTCATTTTGAGGCGAGCTAAATTTTCCCTCTACCTTGAAGATATCAATAGATAGATCAATAAGCACATCAAACTCATCCTTGGTCAGCTTTAAGGCCCGGTTACTCTTTAGGAAATAGGAAAGTACGCCAACATAGGAATCCTTTAGATGCGTCTTTCCTTCTCTAATCTCCCTCATGAAATCCCGAAGATGCTCATCCTTGGCTTTAAGGTTCTTGTCATTTTCAAATGCCTTGGATAGTGCACACATCTGCCACATTGAACCATGGGGATTATTAAGGATAAGCCAAATGATAAAATCAAGCTCATCCTCACTCATTCTTAACTTTTTGTTTTTTCTAAGGATATGATGGATAACCCAGTTCCAGGGTGGCTCTTCCTGTGATAGTACTATTTTTTTGTTCTCCTCGAGATATTTTATTAAATCAGAAAATAATTCTCCTTTAACCGCCACGCACTTTGCTATATTCTCCATAATATTCCTTATAACTGGCTCTAATCTCCTATCCTTTATGGCCTCATCGTAATAGTCAATAAGCTCCTTAAAAAATGCTGTATCCCTTTGTGCTGTAATCCCTGCTACAGTAATAAGCCACTTGCAGAACTCTTCATCTCTTGGGTACTCTCTAATATACCCTTTAATAAACTCAAGCTGCTCCTTGCTAAGAAGAAGAGCTTTGTTTTTCATCTTTATAAAAGCCACATATATAAGATTGGCTAGGGTTCCCTTAACTTTATCGGATGCTTCGGGGATATGCTTTATTAAAATATCGAACTGGCTGGGGGACAGTATATTGTCACTATAGGGTAAATTATACAGAGAAAAGAGAATGGTTATGCACTCGTCTTTAACCTCTTGGCTTAGACTTGGATTTACCAGGCAGTTTATATAAAGGCTCCTGGTAAAGCTGTCAGACAATACCCCCTCGCCGTTCAATGTGCGGATGTAATTAATATCTGCGGTATTTGCCAATACCAGCTCAAATAGGCGAGCCATATCCCTTTTTCTGTGCAATGTTTCTACTGCTTCAATAAATTCCTTATACTCATCGGGAGAATTTCTTAGCTCTCGTATAACCTCCAATATGCGCTTACTTCCAGCCCTATTTGTTATCTTTCCCTGTGCAAGCAAGACCTCTTTCTCATATACCAGCGCCTCATGCAGCAATTCATGCTCAACGCCGGCCCGGATAAGGATCTCTCCGTTTTCCACATATGCGCCGTCATAGTCCTTAGACAAG
>CAZOIE010000284.1:0-2875 GCA_964579905.1 uncultured Planctomycetia bacterium | reverse complement strand
GGGCACCAGCCTCATTAATAATTGTTTGTGATTATTCAAAGACAACGACTAAGTATGGTCAAAGGGGCAAGCAATATGTTCATATTGAAGCTGGACATGTTGCGCAAAACATTCATCTTGAAGCGGTTTCATTGGGACTAGGTTCTGTTCCAATAGGTGCCTTTAGTGATGATGAGGTAAGAAGGCTCTTGAATCTAGATAGTCGATACAACGTTTTATATTTAATCCCTGTGGGGTATCCAGCTGATAAGGATATGTAAAATTTGGAGTAGTTTTAGATGGAAGTTAGGCAACCATTAGCATTCAAATTTGTAAGTTTTACTACTATTATCATCATAATAATAGCTGTGTTCTTTAGTTGGTATCTTATACGTAAAGAAAGAATATTACTTGAAGATGAGTTAGTAAAAAGAGGCAAGGTTGTAACTAAAGCAATAGCTACTAATTGTCAATATGGAGTATATACAGAAAACTATGAAATTTTGAATAACTTTATAGCCAGTGCGATACTAGAGAAAGACGTTGTGTATGCTTTTATTGCGAATAAAGACGGTTTAATCCTAGCCCATAGCAATCCTACAAAAATAGGAAGCACCTTTAATTTTAAAAGGGGTGTCGGTGAGGTAAAGGTAAAAAAGACCCCCTGGCAGAATCAGACAATTTATGACATATCTATGCTTGTTAGGCTTGACAGGGGGAAGCTTTCTTCGCCCACGGCGGATTTCTCAATACAGAATCTTCTTGAAAGGGGAATACGGGTTAAAGATGAATTGTTGGGATTTGTTAATGTCGGAATATCAAATAATAATTTAGAAGCAAGCTTTGAAAATATGAAGAAAAATATCTTTATCTTTACTACCGTTATAGTTGCAATTGGAATAATGCTTGGTATTATGTTCGCCAATAAGATTTCTAGTCCAATCAAGGAACTATCGCAAGCAGCTACTTCAATAGCACATGGAGACCTTAATCAGAGGGTTTCCTATACTTCAAATGATGAAATAGGTGATTTGGCTATGGTTTTTAATAAGATGGGTGAGGATTTAAAGGCTTCAAGAGAGGAGATTGAGAAATATAGCAAAAATCTAGAGAAGATGGTTAAAGATAGAACTATTCAGCTTGAAACGGCAAATAAGGAATTGAATCATACGAAAGAACTGTACAGGCAGCTTTCTATCAAGGATGGTTTGACAGGCATTTATAATCATCGTTACTTTGAAGAAATATTATCAAAGGAGTTTGCACGTGTTAAAAGATACGCAAGGCCAATTTCTCTTTTGATGATCGATTTAGACCATTTTAAAAAATTCAATGATACATATGGTCATCCGACAGGTGATTATATATTAAAACAACTCTCAGCCTTACTTTCTAAATTTGTTAGATCGGTTGATTTTGTTGCAAGGTATGGTGGTGAAGAGTTTAGTATTATTTTATTTGAAACTGAAAAGCAAGATGCTATTAAATCAGCCGATAGACTTGTTAGGTTGGTTAGGCAGAAAAAATTTCCACCGATAGAGGGTCTACCGGAGCTTAGTATTACCATAAGTGTGGGTGTAGCCAATTATCCACAAGATGCTAAGACGAGAGAGACACTAGTTAAAAAAGCTGATGATGCACTATATCAAGCAAAAACCACAGGCAGAGATAAATTTTATTTTTTCGAGGAAAAGGAGATTCTTTAAAAGATGAAATCTAAGGAAAAAGGTAGTGTTCAGAAGAAGTTAAAGGAAGAGATTTTAAGACTTGAGGATGTACTCAAGAAAAAAGAGCAGGCCCTATCTATTATTCACAATATAAGTATGGGAATCTCAAGAAGTCTTGGGCTTGATGATATTGTTAAATCTATAGTTGATAATATATATAAGGTGTTCGAAGTAGAGATCTGCTCTGTTTTGCTTTTGGATGACGATAATAATCTTTATATAAAATATGCTGTAGGCCTCGATAAGAATATAGTGTTAGATACTAAGCTTTCTAATGGGGAAAGCATTTCAGGGTGGGTGATAGAACACAGAGAGGCGGTATTTGTCGAAGACATTGAGGTGGATAAACGTTTCGCTAGAGAGAATAATGAGCGCTATTATACAAAATCTCTTATAAGTGTCCCGCTTTATACAAAAACTAGACCTATAGGTGTTTTAAATATAAACAATAAGCGCTCAAAAGAAAAGTTTTCTAAAGAAGACTTTAATTTAATGAAGGAGATAGCTATAGAGGCTTCGATTGCTATGGAGAGAGCCAGGCTTTATACGGATTTGCAGGAGCTATATGTTGCTGCTGTAAAATCTTTAGTCTATGCAATAGATATGAGAGATCATTATACGCATAGCCATTCGGAGCAAGTAGCAAAGTATGCTGTAGATATTGCTAAGGCATTAAAGCTTAGTGAGTTTGAAATTATAAAGATTGAACAAGCTGCACAACTACACGATATCGGAAAGATAGGAATAAAGGATTCAATATTGAATAAGCCCGGTCCTTTAACTAATGAAGAATATGATGAAATGAAACTTCATTCGCAAAAAGGAGCTGAAATACTTGAGCCTATTGACTTTCTTCAGGATGTCGCAAAGATTGTACGTCAGAATCATGAAAGGTATGATGGAAGTGGATATCCCGATAAACTTAAAGGAAAAGATATTGTTATCGGCGCAAGGGTTATGAGTATTGCCGATGCCTTTGATACAATGTGTTCTGAGAGAATTTATCGAAAAAGAAAACTTACCCCAAAGGAAGCTTTGCTTGAGCTAAAGAGAGGTAGTGGAACTCAATTTGATCCAAAAATTGTAGAAGTTTTTTCACGTATCGTAGAAAAACAATTGATGGGGGACTAACTCAGCGGGAGAGTGCTACCTTCGCAAGGTAGAAGTCG
>CAZOIE010000283.1:665-2889 GCA_964579905.1 uncultured Planctomycetia bacterium | reverse complement strand
GAAAGGCGGTATAGATTCTCTATTAAAAACGTCCACTGAAAAGGGGAAGGTCACTATATTAATATCATAATTAATATCAGCTTTTTCTCCTTTTATAACTTTATCAAAAATATAGGCCCTATCTTCACCTATCTTGTTAAATGATGATCCGCTATATCTATTTGAGAAAGCCACTCTCCAAAACCAGAGTTCTAGAAATGTTTTATCTAAGTCAGTGTCCTTCGTGTGATAAAAATAATAAGCAATCAATGCTAGCATATCTCTGTATGGTAGATGCCCATAAGTTTTAACTTTTATTTGCGTTCTTAAAAACTGAATACTTTTCATCATTGCTTTTTCAACCAAAGGCCATTCTTTTTTTACGTCATTGGGAGTTAATTTTAGCTGGAAAGCTTTGGTACATTGCTTTTTTATAATTAATGATAATGTTTCACTAAAAACTTCATAATCAATTTTCCCAAAAGAATTTTCAATATCTTTATTAAATGCATCTATTCTCTTTTTAAGTTCAAATTCTTTATCCCAAGTAACCGCTACAACTAAATCAAAAATCCCTAACCTTTTTCCACCTTGATTTATTCGTTCAAATATTTTACATGCATCTTCAATATTTTTATCCTCAATAACAATTACAGGGAATGGATATTTGCTAAAAATATTTTTTACCTTCATAAACCTTCTTTTTCTTTCATTCTCGAGCTGATTGTATATTTCCAAGTATTCATCCGCATTTAAAATTTGATGGAGAGATAGATTTCTTGATGTATCTTTAATATCTGTATTAAATGTTTCAGCGTCCAAATCAAAACAAATATTTGAATAATCAAATCCATCAATTTTCAGTCCTCTATATGTTACATACAGGGAAGTTAGCCTTTGTTGTCCATCTAAAATGAAATGTGTATAGAATTTCTGATTGTCGTGTTGTATCTTCAGGTCAGGAATGTCTTTATAATATTTACTATATTCTTCTGGTGGAATCCAAAGAAAAAAACTACCAATTGGAAATCCTTTATACATGCTATCCAAAAGCTCAATTACTTTCTTCTTTTCCCATACAAACTCTCTCTGAAAACGTGGAATTTTCCATTCCCCTTTTCTAATAGCTGCCACAACATCTGGCAGAAATATATTTGTATTAATTTTAATTGTCTTTTCTTCCATTATTTATCCTTTATTCAATAATGTATCTATACTAACACCTAATGCTTTAGCAATTTTTGTTATTGTTTTTATTGTTGGATTATCGTTGGCTCCCGATTCTATTTTTACAAGTGTGGTATGTGTAACATCAGCGAGTTTTGCCAATTTATCTTGTGATAAACCCTTCTTCTTTCTAAGGTTTTTTATATTTTTAGCTAGCATAATATATCCCTTGACATGTAACAATATATTGCTATAATTATATTGTTGCAATCAATTCCTTTCATTTTATTGTCATTTTAGCTCCAAGGAGCAAAATATGCAAGTCCTAAAATGTGCTATTTACACAAGAGTTTCTACAGATAATCAAGCAGAGATAGAGTTTAATTCTTGTGAAGCTCAGGAGGCAAAGATTAAATCTTTCATCACTAGCCAAGAGAACATGGAAATTTTTAAGGTGTATTCTGACCCCGGCTATACAGGCGCTAACCTCAACAGGCTAGCTTTAAGTGAAATGCTTAATGATATAAAAGAGCGTAAAATCAGTCTTGTCATATCGTATAAAATAGACCGATTAACAAGATCGCCTAAAGACTTTTATCAACTTATAGAATTATTTGATAAATATGGAGTTGATTTTATCTCTGTTACGGAAAGATTTGATACATCTACGCCGTCGGGCAGGCTTTTGCGTAATATAATGCTAACCTTTGCGCAATTTGAACGAGAACTTGCCAGCGAAAGAACAAAGGACAAAATGCTCCAACGGGCCCAAAAGGGCATGTGGAACGGCGGGCTTGTACCCTTTGGGTATAAAGCAGAGAACAAGAAGCTAGTCATCAATGAAGATGACGCTAAGATTGTACGCTCAATCTATGAAAGTTATATCGCCGGTGATTCTATTGCTAAAATCTCAAAGAACGTAGGCCAATCAAAAAGTCGTATTTTCACCATTCTGAGAAACCCTATCTATATAGGCAAAATCAAATATGCTGGCAAGTTCTCACAAGGTAATCATTCGCCTATCATCTCAGAGGACATATTTAACCTTGCGCAAGAGACTCATAAAAAGAAGGTGCGA
>CAZOIE010000283.1:0-655 GCA_964579905.1 uncultured Planctomycetia bacterium | reverse complement strand
ACATGGCCGGCAATGTCAATGAGTGGACCAGCAGCTTATACAAAGATTATCCATTTGCAGGATTAATCAGATGTAGAGAATGCGGCTCGCATATGACACCTTGTCATACAAATAAAAATAAAAATCGCAAAATGCAGCGATATTATTACTATCGCTGCACAAGCACCTTTAAAAGAGACTGGAATAACTGCACAACAAGACAGGTAAATGCCAATAGATTAGAGGAGTATATCCTTCAAAATTTGGATAGAATATCCCATGATAAGCATTATCTCGATAGTTTGATATTCAGGCTTAAATATACGCCGGCGGGTGACCGCATAGGACTTGAACCATCGCAATCATGCTCCGAGTCTGCGAAAATTTCAGCGGAAATTTTCGCGCAAACCCTCCAGCACTTCGTAAGAATCCTTCCCAATAAAAAAGGAATTGAAAAAAATTTTTGGGCGAAAAAATTTATTAAAAAAATAAACTATTCCAAAGAAGAAATAGCTGTAATTCTTTATTATAGAAGAAGTTCTGGAGATACAAATCCCTCTTATACGGCCAGTGGCTGCCCCCACCCAGCCACTGGCCGAAATTCATTTTCGGCCCATCCTAAAAAAACCCCGCCTATCCATAAAGATAAGCGAGGTCATCAAGAGTGGCTCCCCGA
>CAZOIE010000282.1:0-2914 GCA_964579905.1 uncultured Planctomycetia bacterium | reverse complement strand
CGAAAAGCATTGTACCCTTGTGGTACCGGAGGTTCGAATCCTCCACTCTCCGCCATTCTTACAAATCCACCTTGTAAATCCTTATTTCGTTGGGTATACTTTTAAGAAAGTAGGAGGAGATGATGGATAAGAAAAGATCGGTTGGAGTAATGCTTTGCGGTTATTTTGATATTCTAATCGCTACGTTATTTGGCCTCAGTGGTTTATATCTGGGCTTGGGCGATTTAACGAGTAACTATGCAAAGTTTGCAGGTTTTGGAGCAATAGGTGCGATTGCACTTACCCCTTTTACAATTCTATTTTTAATTGCAGGAATATTTATTTTAAAATTGAAAAAAGCCGGGATAATTCTGAATATAATTTTATCTATTTGGTTTATCTTATCGGCTTTACCAACTTTGATATTTCAATCAATGGGAAAACTGTCATCATTGCTTTACTCGTTACCTATTGTATTAGTTTTCTCAGGTTTAATCTATTTCCTTACTCGCCCCAACGTAAAGGAGCAGTTTAAGTGAGAATTGGTGTTAAAACGGGTATTAAAATGACCGTTTTGAACACAAATGCGTTCGAATCCTCAACGCTCCGCCATTGTTAATTCCCTTGAAGCCCTGTCCTGCGGGCCGAGGCTATAGAGTGATACTGAAAGGTAGAGTTTAGTTTTTATGAAAACAAAGCAAGAAATTGAGATATACTCACTGGCGTACGGCGGAATGGGTGTTGCCAAACTTGACGGCAAGATTTGTTTTGTAGAAGACGCTTTGCCGGGCGAGAAGGTTCGTTTTGTCAAAGAAAGCGAGAAGAAACGCTTTATTATTGGCAGAGCCACAGGGATTCTTACAGCATCAAGTGATCGCGTGGAGCCGCTCTGCCCTTATTATGGCCGATGCGGTGGCTGTCAATACCAACATCTGAATTACGAAAAAGAGATATATCATAAAACCGAACAGGCGAAAGAAATCTTAAGGCGTATAGGAGGTTTCACAGAATACCACCTCGAGGAAATAATGCCTTCCCCGCTACATTACGGTTACCGTTCGTCAATCACGCTTCACAAGTCTGACTCTGGCTATGGCTATTTCGGCAAGGACAATAAGACGGTTATTCCAATAGAAAAGTGTTCGCTGGCCCAAGAGGCGATTAACCGCGCCATAGGCACCATTGATGCTTTAAGGGGTAAGCGGGATATTACCCTGAAGTGTGACGGGGAAGGCAATGTGAGAATAAGCGGTTATCCGGGTCATCGATTCTTCAACGATGATTATCTAGGGACAAGACTTACCTTTTCTCCCTTGGCTTTTTCGCAAACGAACCGGCAGATAGCAGTCGCGATGGTGGAAAAGCTTCGTTTGTTCGTGCAAAAGGAAAAGAGACAGACATTATTCGACTTCTATTGCGGGACAGGATTTTTCGGTATACTTATGCGCGATCTGTTTGAATCGATTATTGGCATTGACGAAAGCCGCGTCGCAATCGAATGCGCCAAGACAGCGAAAAGGAGCCTTGCTATCGGAAACATCAGGTTTTATATGGGAGATTCCGATAGTAGCTTTCCATTACGTTACGAGGAATTGCGCGGGAAGATAAACACTATTCTGCTTGACCCCCCGCGTTCCGGGATAAGCAAAAAACTCATCACCTGGTTTTCTACGCTGAAAGACGCCGATAGTTTATATTATATATCGTGCGATCCGGCTATATTAGCACGTGACGCTAAGCTTCTCACGCAGGATCGAGGATGGAAACTTGATCGCGTTGCCTGTTTCGATATGTTTCCCCGAACAAAACATCTGGAGTCTATAGCCGTATTTAGAAGAGTATAGACTACATATAATTAAGCATCATATCTCCAGGATTACCAGAATTCACCTTGTAAATCCTTGTTTTTTTGGGTATACTTTAAGAAAAGGATAATAAGCATATGAAGAAGATAATATTACCTACGGTTTTTTTGCTAACTTACCCAAAACTAAAGAAGCAGTTTAAATAAAGGAGGAGACATGGAAGAGAAATTGATCGGCAAAGTGACCCATTTCTATGGGAAGCCCAGCGTAGGCATGATTCAGCTTTCGGATGTCCTGAAGGTCGGCGATACAATTCACATTAAGGGAAAGAATTTGGATATTACTCAAGAAGTGACGTCTCTGCGGATAGAGTTTACCGATGTCACCGAGGCAAAAGCCGGTGATCTGATAGGCACAAAGGTAGATCAAAAGGTTCACAAGGACGACGAAGTCTATAAAGTTACAGAATAATTTCATAAAGAGGGGGTAGCGTTATGGATATAGCGGTCAAGATTTTTGCCGTTGCCTATATGGTATTGGGTATCCTTTTTCTATTAAAACCGATTATGATTAAACGATATATGTGCTTCTGGAGGCAGGAAAAAAGGATGAAGCTTGCGGTCATATTGTGTTTTTTGTTCGGCGCTTTTTTCTTATTGGCCGCTTCACAGTGTAGAGTACCCTTGGTTTTAACCATATTAGGTGTTTTAAGCCTTATGAAAGGCGTTACCTTTCTTATAATTAAATTTGAAAGAGTAAAGGTAATGCTGGACTGGTGGGGTAAGAGGTCTCCTCTTGCGCTGCGTCTTATCGGGCTTACAGCCGCAGCCTTCGGGGTACTGATATTTTATTCAGTATAGCAAGCTCAGGAGCATACCGCTATAATATATATTATATTATCTCTTGACTACTCTGCATACATGTAGTATATTGTCGGTAAAAAGAGGCACAATGGTGTGCATAGAGAGAAAGCAATGGAGCGTTCATTAGGAACGCTTTTTTTATTATAATAACGAGTAACGGTATATGAGTACGAAGGAATCAGTATTCTTACTAATCGGCGGCCTTGGGTTTTTCTTCTTTGGCATGCAGATCATGTCAGAAGGCCTTAAGAAAATAGCCGGTGAGCG
>CAZOIE010000281.1:0-2923 GCA_964579905.1 uncultured Planctomycetia bacterium | reverse complement strand
TTTTAAAACATCTTTCATCTAAAGTGTAACGTAACTGTTCATTTATTATAATTTTCTTCATAAATTGACTTTACATATTCTATATGATAAGTTATTATTTTCTACTTATAAATAGTTAAAGATATGGATATAATAGTTACGCATAGTAATCTGGATTTTGATGGGTTATCATCTTTAGTAGCGGCGAAGAAGCTATACCCCAACGCACAAGCTATTCTGCCTTCTTCATTAGAAAGGTCTGTTCGTGAGTTTATGCTATTTTATGGTGAAGAGCTTGGTTTAATCAGAGAGTCGGAGTGCTTCCTATCGGAATCTGACGTTGACAGGCTTATAGTTGTTGAAACGCGCTATAAAAGCAGAATTGGAAAGTTTGCAAGGTTTCTGGATGATCCGAATATAGAGGTTCACCTATACGATCATCATCCAAGGTCAGATGGGGATATAAGGGCCAGGGAGGATATAGCCAAGAAGGTTGGAGCTACAAGCACTATATTGATTGAGCTTATAAAGGATAGAAATATTGAAGTCACCCCATTTGAGGCAACAGTGCTTTCCTTTGGAATATATGAGGATACGGGGTTCTTTAGTTTTCCCACGACTACTAGATTAGACTTGGATATGGCTGCATTTTTAGTGTCAAAGGGAGCCAGTATAAATACTATATCCAAGTACTTAAGACGTGCACTGACCAAAGAAGATTCGGATATATTTTTAACGCTGATGAATTCTATTGAATTATCCTCTATTAATGGCGTGGATATAGGAATTTGTATGATCAAAAGTCCAAAGTATATTGAGGATCTTGGACTATTTGCAAATAAGCTGATTGATATTTTAGGGGTTGATGCTGTATTTATTATGTCTCAGATTGGACCCAAGGTTCAGCTTACCTCGAGAAGCAGGAGTCCGCGTTTAGACGTTAATAAGGTCATGAGGCATTTTGATGGTGGAGGACATATAACAGCCGCAAGCGCCTTTGTGAAAGAAGAAGACATCACAGATCTAAAGGATAAGCTTTTAAGGGTGCTTAAGAGATATCTGAAGCCCAAGATCTTTGCATCAGATATAATGAGCCATCCCGTTAAAACGGTAAAGATATCCCAGACGGTAAAAGAGGCAAAACAAATTATGGAGCTACATAGCATAGGAAGCCTACCGGTCATAGAAAGAGGTAGATTTATTGGTATTGTTACGAGGCGTCATATAAGACAGGCGCAAAGAAGAGGCTATTTGCATTCAAGGATCAAGGGCTATATGAGCAATAAGCTTATAGATGTAAAGCCCGATACTCCTACCTATCAAATATGGGATGCCATGTTAAGTGCCAATTTGAGCAATATCCCAGTAATTAAAAATAATAGGGTCGTAGGTATAATTACACGTTCTGATCTATTAAAAGAGGATTTTAGGGATTTATCTAAAGGGGCTATAGATAAAGATATAAAACATGTCGATAGACGCCTGAATTTAAGGGATAAGATGCTAAAAAGCCTTCCTGCTATTGCTGTAAAGAGATTAAGGCAAATAGGCAGCCTATCTAAAGAACATGGCTATAATAGCTATCTTGTAGGGGGTTTTGTAAGAGATCTTCTTTTAGGAGCCGGAAATTTTGATATTGATATAGTTGTTGAAAAAGACGCGATAGGACTTGCTCGCATCTTTGCGGATAGAACCAATGGCTCATTGGTTAAGTATGAGAAGTTCAAAACAGCAAAGGTTATACTGAAAGACAAGTCTAAGATAGACTTTGCAACGGCAAGAGAGGAGCATTATGAGTATCCTGCTGCACTTCCGACTGTAGAGTTTGGGACTATAAAGCAGGATTTGTTTAGGCGAGATTTTACCATAAATGCGATGGCGGTTATGCTAAATAAGGAGAATTTTGGAGAACTGCTTGATTTCTTTGGAGGACTTAGGGATCTAAGAAAAAGGCAACTTAGGGCGTTGCATACATTGAGCTTTATCGATGATCCTACTAGGATATTTAGGGCTGTTAGGTTTGAGCAGAGATATTCCTTTAAGATAGAACCATATACTGAAGGACTTATACGAAATGCAATTGAGTTTGAGATGTTTGAGAGGATTTCAAAACAGAGATTAAGAGAGGAGCTTATACTTATTCTATCTGAACCTAATCCGATAAAGGCTATTATGCGTATGGCCGATTTAAATGAGCTTAGATTTATTCATCACTCGATTACTTTTAATAATAAAATGATAAAGCTACTGGATTCTACTAAAAAGACAATAGCTTGGTTTGAGAATTTTCCTAAAAAAAGAGAAATAGATAGTTGGCTAGTATACTTTATGGCACTAGTCGATAATTTGACAAAGAAGGAGCTGGATGAGGTTTTGGATAAATTTGTATTTAGAAAAGGTGATTCAAGGAGACTTATATCATCAAAAACTAGTTTAGTAAGACTGACAAATATTTTAACTAGGCAGAAGGAGCCTTCGTCCAGTATGGTATTTAGGGCCTTAGAGGATCTCTCTTATGAGACCATTACCTATGTTATTGCAAAGACCAATTTGAATAAAAGGGTATTAAGTAGGGTCGAGAGGTTCCTTGATGAATATAATGGTACCAAGCTAAAGGTGTCTGGTAGCGATTTAAAGAAATTAGGAATTAAGCCAGGTCCTGAGTATGCGAAGATTCTTAAGAAGATATTATATGTAAAGCTTGATAAAGGGTTAAGAACTAAAAAGGAAGAATTGGATTATTTAAAGAGATATAGTGAATCTCGTAGATAGATATTGTTATGTTTGTAGGGATTCTGAGTATTGAACTTTATTTAATAGATGGCTTATCATTAAAGGATATGCGGATAAAGCTATAAAGCTTGCTTGTGCATGTCAGAAGGATGTTTCTTGCATCTGCAGCAGAGGTTGATGAGCTTGATAAGTGGCAGAAAAGCACAATAGG
>CAZOIE010000280.1:0-2930 GCA_964579905.1 uncultured Planctomycetia bacterium | reverse complement strand
ATCGACGGTGGGGGTGCCGGTTCTGGGGATAGTCTCCTCCGGTTTACTTTTAAATTTAATTATAGCTGTCAGTGAGGAACAATTCTTCAGATCCTTCCTGACGAATTGGATGATCAGTCGCGGCCTTCCACCATTCATGGTGATACAATATCCAGGGTAGAATCTCAGCAAAATCCTTAAGGGGTTCTAATATCTTAACACCTATAATCTCATGCTTTTTTATAAAATCGTATTCCTCATCGCTTAATTTACCCTTCTTATGTAGAATACTATCTGGAATTCCTATCTTTCCTAAATCATGGAGGAGGGCAGCTCTTTCTAATTTATCCTTTTCTTCCTTGCTCCAGCCTAATTTATCAGCTAAAAGCATAGCGTATTTACATACTCTCTCTGAATGCCCTTCGGTATAAGGATCACGTGCCTCGAGGGCATTTATCAAAGATGTTATTATCTGAAAAAAGGCTTCCTTCGTCTTTGACTGTTCTTTTTGCAGCTCTTCAACCAGCATAAGAAGTTGACTGTTCTTCTCTTCAATATCTTTATCAATGCTCTCAAGTAATTTCTTTGAGTCTTCGACCTTCAAGTGTGTATGAGATAAATTCTTATCTAATTCATCCTCTTTAAATAACACTACCTGCCCGTCTTTACTTTTCATCCCATCATATAACAAAAATATCAACTCCCTAATCGGATAGCTCTTTTTAATCCTTGCATACCCTATCCTTACATCCTCCTTTATATCTTTCTCTAGCAACAACTCCTGCAAGTCATTCTTCAGGAAGCGAATCTTGGATTCAATCTTAGAGCCTGGGCTTATCAAACAACCCACCAAGCCATTTTTTGAGTGAACGGACCAAAAACCTCCTCTTAAAGATAATGCCGATGATATTCTATGCCAAATATCCTTCATTCTATCTAAGGAATAATCCCCTGTATCCTCATTAAGCGACCCAAGATCAATATATGCCAAAAACAGATTCTTTCTTAGGTATATCTTCTTCACCTCAAGCTCTATTCGGTAATAAAAATATCTTAAGGTAAATAGATTCTTTAAAGGGTCTAGCGTGGCTTTGTTCTTTATCTTTAACAGTGCGCTTAAGAAATATATATATCTATATAAACTCCCCATGGTAAAAAACAAAAGACTGAATATAACAAGCCTTGAGAAATCAAACTTAATACCGATTGAGTTAAAAAATATAAAACACCAAAAATTTATAACGGTTAGGCCTAGCGTAAAAAGAAACCCCAGAAGAAAACCATAAGAAATCAATAAATATAAAATAACTGCAAAGCTAGCCATTAAAAATACAATAAGCAAAAAGTCTTTTTCTTCTACAAAATTCTCAAGTATGATATTGGCAGCCCCATTAAGATGCAAAAACCCACCTGGTATTTTGCCTATAGGAGTAGGTTGTATATCATGGAAAATCTCCGCCTCAGGATATACTATAACCAAGGTATCTTTTAGGAAATCTCCGCCATGTTTACGCTTTAAATCAGCAAGATTCTCTAATACATCATAGAAACTTACCTTTGTAATATCTTTCGGTTTTAATAGGTATTTTACCAAAAATGTACTATCGCGAAATAAAGGCAGTTTGGACACTACGTTCTGGGGACTAGTATTGGTAAAAGAAGCTGCAAGTTGAACTGCAAGGGAATAATAAGAAATATCGTTTAATCTCACATAACCACGCAATCTCCTTATTCTTCCATCGACATCACGTGGCGTATTAACCATTCCTATAGAATATGCACTCTTTCTAAGAGACTCTAAGGGGAAAACGGCACTTGATTTATCATAGTCGAAGAAATAGGCTAAGACTACACGTAAAGAAAGATTCTTTAGTGCCCTCTCTAAAACGATATCATCATTCCTATCCTGGGCCTCCCCTACAAATGCGAAATCTATGCCTACGGTATTTACACCCTCTTTATCCAATATCTCTAAAAGCCTGGCATAAATAGACCTTTTCCAGGGCCACCTTTGGGGGGTTTTACTTAAAGAGCTATCATCTATTGCAATACCTATAAATTTGCTGGACTTAGAAGATTTTTTGGAAAAGGAATAGAGGTACCAAGAAGCAATATCATTAATCCCCTCAAAGGACTTGGATGGTATCACATAGTGAAAGGTAGACGCTGCAATTATACAAATAACTCCTATAATCGCATATTTAATATGTTCTGTGTTATATTTCAATGTTATCCTTGATTATATTGAAAGTTTACTGATGCTTATTATCTTTTCCCCTACCCTTACCTTTACCTTTTCCAGAGTCATCATCGTCATCATCACCGCTAGAGGTTACATTTTCTTGAGTTTCATATATTACATCTTTCTGCTTTCTTTGTTTCTTCTTTCTTATCTTTTTCTTCTCAATCTCGCCAGTTTTTGAAACTGACTGGGCATAAACCGTCCTACTGAAAATACCTGGCTTTACATGCCTATCGGACAGTTCCCTTTCATTGCGAAATGTGGCTCTTTCACAGTCACCAATGAGTATTGTACTACCTGAAAGTGCTCTATACTCTCTATAGGTAATACCGGCTAACGAAGAATTGACTCCATAAGAAATCCCTCCCTTATCAGGTGGCGTAGGATCATTAGGGCATGAGATTATCTTCTTGTTACCTTCTGCAAGCTTGTTAACAAATGGCTCTGCATACACGGCATTCCTTTTATCGAAACTAAGTATAAACTGAGCAAATCTTACCTTCCATGTGCCTTTACTGCCAAGCGATTTTTCATGTGCATGTTTAATATACTCTACTGGCAAGTAGCTCAAGCTGGCAGGCATGGCATCATTTTCCATAACATAGACATCCAGGGCACTTTTTAACAAATTTAGATTAGATTCACATACCTTCTGCTTGGATTTCTCAACGATGGTCTGATATGTTGGAATACTTATTGTTGCTACGAT
>CAZOIE010000279.1:0-2948 GCA_964579905.1 uncultured Planctomycetia bacterium | reverse complement strand
CCGCATGCCTTTGAGGCCTCGGCATTATTGGGTGTTATAACGGTAACACCCTTATAATAATCAATATGTTCTTCTTTGGGATCGACCGCTATTATCTTCTTGTGCCTCTTTCCAAGACCTACAACCTCTTTTAGGAGCCTGGGCACAACCATTCCCTTACCATAATCCTCTATAATTATAGCATCTATATCGGATATCTTCTCCTTTATAAATGTGATGATCTGGCTTAGGACATTGTCCTCGATATGGGCCACCTCTTCTCTATCTATACGCACAACCTGCTGGGAATGCGCTATAACCCTGGTCTTAAGTGTGGTAGCTCTCGATTTGTCTATTATAACTCCTTCGATATCTATCTTTCTTTTTAAGAGTTCACTCTTTAATATCTTGCCGTTTATATCAGAACCCATAACACCGCATAAATAAACCTTACACCCAAGTGCATGCAGGTTACTTGCAACATTGCTAGCACCACCCGGCATAAACGATTCAGAATTGACCCATACAACCGGTACCGGCGCCTCCGGTGAAATCCTCGATACATTTCCCCAGATAAAGCCATCAAGCATAATATCGCCGACTACCATTATCTTTAATTTTTTGAACTTCGCTATGTGACTCAATAACTTGCGGCTTTGCATATTTATCCTATCCTATCAATCAAGAACGCCGATAAAAGCGGGAGCATAATCTCATGGTGGCCGGTAATACTATAACCCTTCTTAGAGGAAAGTCTAGTGGGTCTACTTACCACATTTTGATGAGGTCTGTAATGCTTTATCATGTCAAAATCGGCACTCGTAAAGTTCTTTACCTTAAAGCCGAGGTTCCTGGCTATATTTAGTGCCTTTAAGAACACCTCAGGCAATATAACGCTTGATCCAAAGTTTATCACAACTCCATTTTCCAGCTTCGATAAAACCTTTGCAAGGCGATAAAAATCACTCAAGCTACCCTTTCCAATGGCTGCACCATCACATAGTGGATGCTGATGAATAATATCTGTACCTATGCCAACATGTACGGTAACTGGGATCTTCTTAAGCGAACAATTGTATAAAATGCTATGTTCTTTATGGGGGAACTTGCTTTTATTTTTGAAAATAAAATCTCCTACTGCGCTACCTAACCCTACGTTTTGCAAGTTGGTACTCTTCTTTATAGCTGTATTGATATATCTTGAGGTTTCATCGGCCATACCAAAGCTGCCATCATCAAGAGCCTTTCCCACATCCTCAGAGGTTGAACCGATAAGTGCAATTTCAAAATCATGGATTAGACCAGCACCGTTTAATGCAATGCAGGTTATGATGTCTTTTTTTATAAGATCGATTATGATTGGACTCAATCCACACTTTATTACATGCGCACCAAGCATAAATACAACCGGGGCTTTCTTCTTCCGAGCTAGGATTATATCATCTACAATACACCTTATATCCTTGGCTGCAAGTATATCGGGAAGTTTTTTGTAAAACTTGGATACTCCATCACCTTTTTCGTAGGGGATAGCAAACTTACTCTCTTTTACCTTGTTTTTTCTCTTTAGAATAGAATAAGTCTTAATATTCTTAATATTAAAAGTCGGCATCTTGCACCTATTTTTAGGATATATATCACGAAATTATATCAGTCTAGGGTATCTATGTCAATACCCTTAGCCGCTAATATTTACTCAATATTTGTCACAACTACAACTATATAACCAACTATAGGAATCTTCGTTTTTACAACTAGAGGCAATCTTCTTGCGTCCGATGAGAACCAGATCCAAAGCTTTCCCTTCCTTAGGAATATGCCCTTAAACTTTGCCAACGGCTCAACCAAAAAGGCATCAAATATACCCTGGTTTGCAACATTTACCATCTGCATCTCAACAGCATTTACCTCCAGATTCCAGTTCTTCTCATCCGCATTTACACTTATAAATGTTGGTTTACCTATTTCTATATCCGCGACCCTGTAGGAGTACAGGCAACTTAGGGCGTCTTGGGCATTAGGTGAAATAGTCATGGCGCGTATCCTGCCAGAGGATTTATGGATCCCGATATGAGATTCCTGGTCATACTCCATAACCTCATCACACTTATACGTACCCTCTCTTAGATGTTTCTCAAATCTAAGAGAATGAAGATTTTCACAGTCTATATAGGTATGAACCTCATCTTTTACCTGGTATATCTTTGAAATGTACTTATTGGAGGTTACAGTAGATACTATATGGTAGGCTTCCCTTCCTTCGTAGTTGACGATTTCTTTTACCCACAGGGTTGCCTCACCGGCTACCAAACCAAGCCACCTTATCTCAAACTTGAGCTTTTCACCAACCCTTAGTTGCCTCTGAGCCTCCGGTACTTTCTTTTGAGCAGGGATAAAGGTCCGGCTTTTGGGATCGTAGATAATATTCCTTTCCCTTATCCGTAAGGAAGTGCTACATCCGCAGTTTATCAGAATCACCAAGCAAACTATAATTTTAAGTATATGCCTCATAACTGATTAACCTTCTTTAAAAACCTCCATGGTACCTCTCGCCGTATCAGCCCAATTAAAGCAAAGAGATTTTTTGTATGCTCTCTCAATAAGCTCATTCCTCATTGCATCGTTATTTAGCACTTGCAGGATAGCTTCTTTGATAGAGTCAGGACTGCTAGGATCTACCAGCACGCTAACACCCTCTGCTATTTCCTTCAGCGAAGAGTTATTTGAAGTAATTACAGCACTCTTACATCTAAATGCTTCAACAACGGGCAATCCAAAACCCTCATAAAAAGAAGGATATAATACTATATCAGAAAGGTTGTAGAACATCAAGAGATCTTCCCTTGGAACGTATCCTGTAACAACAACCCTTGAGGCAAGATTAAGCTCATTAATAAGTTCTAACATCTCCTCATGCTTCCATCCCTTGGTTCCTACAACAACAAGCTGTTGCTTAATAACATTACTTA
>CAZOIE010000278.1:0-2957 GCA_964579905.1 uncultured Planctomycetia bacterium | reverse complement strand
TAGAGAGTCATAGGCTTGGGCCATTTTCCAAGCGAATAAGGGATGTTGGGGTGGTGCTCGATCTTATGATACATGATATAGATATAGTGCTTGCGCTTGTAAACTCAAGGCCGCGTGCTATTGAGGCTGTCAGCGTAAAGATATTATCAAGGTTCGAAGATATAGCAAACGCTAGGATAATATTCAAGAACGGTTGTGTATGTAACCTCACTGTAAGCAGAGTAACGCCGGAGGTTATGCGAAAAATTAGGATATTTGAAAAAGATACATATATATCACTAGATTATGTAAAACAGAGCGCTCTCCTTTACAAAAAACACAACGGACACATATCGGCAAAAAAGATCAATATAAAGAAAGAGGAGCCATTAAAAACCCAACTATCTTCCTTTGTGCATTGCGTTAAAAACAAAAAAAGGCCCCTGGTATCCGGGAAGGAAGCAAGAGATGCCCTGGATATAGCCCTAAAAATCCTCAAAAAATCACACAAAAGATAAAATGCCAAAAAAGATATTAATTATTGCCGGTGAGGCCTCGTCTGATTTACACGGTTCAAATCTTGTTAAAGCTATAAAATCACAGGACCCTAATATAGAGTTCTACGGCCTGGGCGGACCAATCATGAAGAGTGCCGGTGTTGATGTTAAGTTTGACATTGCAAGTAGAGCATTTATAGGAATAATAGAAGTTGTGAGACATCTGAGTTATTTCAGAAACATATATAACTATATGGTGCGCTTGATAGATGAGGACAGACCATCGCTTGCCATTCTTATTGACTATCCTGGTTTCAACTTAAGGTTTGCAAGGGAGCTAAAGAAGAAAAACATCCCGGTTATCTACTATATAAGCCCCCAGATCTGGGCGTGGGGTAAAGATAGAATAACCCAGATTAAGCGACTGGTAGATAAGATGCTTGTGATATTCAAATTTGAAAAGGAGTTATATGACTCCCATGGGATGGATTGTGAGTTTGTAGGGCATCCCCTGCTTGAGATTACAAAACCTACCAGGGATACCGATGAGACAAAAAGTACTCTTAACCTTAATGGAAACTCTCCCATTA
Organism: uncultured Planctomycetia bacterium; assembly: GCA_964579905.1. Lineage (GTDB taxonomy): Bacteria > Omnitrophota > Gorgyraeia > VGKN01 > VGKN01 > CAZOIE01. The sequence continues at coordinate 1,891 of CAZOIE010000278.1, read as the reverse complement.
TAAGCCTTCTACCTGGCTCAAGAAAAAACGAGATAAAAAGGATATTGCCTATCATGCTTGAGTCGGCTCATCTAATAAAGAAAAACATGCCTAAAACTCAGTTTATTCTGATTAGGTCAAAAACCATATCTTCTACTTATATAGATAAAATTATTGGAAGGTTCTCTGAGAACCTTGGTATAAAGATAGTAGAAAATGATACATACAACCTACTTAATATATCAGACCTGTGCCTTGTATGCTCCGGGACAGCAACACTGGAAACCGCTATAATAGGAAAGCCTATGATAGTGATATATAAGGTAGGGTTCTTTAGCGGGGTTCTCTTAAAAAACCTTATCAAGATCCCCTACATCGCCTTGGTAAATGTGGTAGGCCGCAGGAAAATCGTTCCTGATTTTATCCAAAATAAAGCAAAGCCATCTTTAATTACAAAAAGTGCACTAAAGATACTTACCGAGAAATCTTATGCTGATAAGATGAGGGAAGACTTAAACTTAGTGAAAGAGAGCTTGCTTCCTTCCTGCGCCAGTATGAGAGCTGCCTCAATTATACTTGAGTTTCTCAAAAAAGCATGAAGTAAAAAATCAATACTACTTAAATTTAACCTTCTTCCTGTAGCTCCACAGATCATCTTTATCTATCAATACCCTTTCAGAGTAAGCCAGGTTAAAAAGTTCGATCTTGCTAAAATCCTTGAACTTATAACTATGAAGCACATCGGCTATAACCTTTATGATAAGCGTGTTTAGATCTTTCTTTGTGTAATAGTGCTTTGTGCTTGTCTCAGAGAGCTTATTCAAAAACCCCTCAAGGGCAAGTGAGAATGGATCAGAGTCTTTTTTTGATTTTAGCGATGCCTTAAATAGACTTGCCAAATCTATGTTTTTCTTCTCGGATATATTGACCTTAAAACTAAACACGTTATCTGAAGGCACGGTCAAATTGGCATCCGATAACACTTGATCAGTCTCCCCACCAGGGGGCGAAGCTATATAGCTGCCATCTGAATAAACAACCAGAAAATCCTTTCTCATGTTCTTATGCAGAGCAAACTCATATATAATTCTCTGGGCTATCTGGCTTGCCAAAAAATCCGGAAGTTCCATTTGTTCAAAAAAAAGTCCGTCACCTCTGGCATCAGCCTCTATGCTAGGGCCTAAATATTCTATTATCTGGTCATTTATAACAATTTTGCCAAGCCCTTCCTTTATGCCCTTATATAAAATTATTGTCTGCCCAAACTTAGGAACAAGATCGGCGGTATCTACCAAAAATACATACTCATTCTTAAATTTTTGTGGGTACATAAATGTATAGCTTGCAAAACTCTCTTTTGGAATGAAGCTTTGTAAAACTTCGCATCTTACGACGGCCTGGTTTTTTGAGATTTGTCTTGCGTTTAGTGTCTCAATTTTAAAATCCATGGATTTTTTATAGCTGGCTTCTCTCAAAAATGCAAAAAATGATTTATTTAGAGAATCGTTCTTATTGGTGTTTAAAAAATATGTACTTACAAGCTTTCTATGGGGCATGGTGCTTAAGTCCGAAAAAAGCTCTCTTACTATCTGCTCACCCACCACCCTTGGATTAAGCCGTGTATTATAAAGTATCCGCTTGCTGCCCTCTCCTAAAGAGATATCGGAATACTTCAATCGCTTTGCATCATTTATGGTTCCTATATAAACCCTCTCTATTCCATTTTGCTTATCCAGAATAACAGACTCAAAAAAATCAACCTCAGCATCTGTACTTAAAGCCACCCTTGTAATAGCAACCAAGAAATTATTTACCTTCCGCTCTATCTCTTTATCCAGCCGTTTATACTTTGAAAGAAGCAGGCTGAACTTACGTTTAAAATCACTACCGGACTTATACCTTATCTCCTCTG
>CAZOIE010000277.1:0-2964 GCA_964579905.1 uncultured Planctomycetia bacterium | reverse complement strand
TCTCGCATGGAAGAAAGAAATAATGAATGCTCCGAAACGATACATGATACAACAGGAGTTTCCACCGATGTTCTTGAAAGCTCAGATGACCTTGATATAGACAGTGACGTTTACGTCGTAGGAAGTCCTCAAGCTGTGAAGTATGAGATAGATTCAATCGATGTTAAAGCCTATGTTGAGTTCTACAAGCGTATCGCTGATATTACGCTAGACACCACTGGCTCAACCCAATGGGATGAGGATGATAATGTAGGTAGCTCTACCGATTACAAGGTTCTCTACGTAAAGGATTCCAAGCTAAAACTGCATAGTGATTTTAAAGGTTATGGAGTAATGATTATATATGATTCCACACCTGGAGCAGGACATGCAGAGCTTAAGATGGAGGATGGTGCTACTTGGTATGGTTTGATTATTGCCTATTGCGAGGATACTCCAGGCGAGTCAGATAAGATTAAGATTAAACTTGGAAACGGTAAGAGTGGATCATCAGGTGGCGGTAGCGGTGATGATGACGACGATGATTCCGGTAAGGGTAAAGGTAGTCTTATGACCGATAAACTCTTTGCTTTTACAGATTTATTTACGGAAGAGGCGCACGCTGGAGATGATGACGACGATGATTCAGGCAAAGGCAAAGGTGGCGATGATGATGATGACTCCGGAGGTGGAAGTAGCAATGGACCAGGAACTGGAGTAACCGTACTTGGCAGTATACTTATCGAGGCAAGAGAGGCACAGATTAAGATGGACCTTGCAGACGTTTACTACTGTAAGCAGGCATTAGACAATGTTGATTCACTGATTGAATCCGAAGCCGGTTTTAGCTGGGAGGACTATAAAGAGATAGAATAAGAGTGTGAAGACAGAACGATTGCTATTATTCTTTACCGGTATAAACCTGCTCATCATTCAGTTTGTAATGATGAGAGAGTTTTCTATCGTTCTATTTTGCACCGAATTGGTTATTTTGCTGGTTAGTGTATCCTATTTTACAGGATATGTGGTAGGATATTTTGTATCTAACCGGATTACCAAGAGTCTCATTATAGTCCTCTGTTTTTTTACATTCCTCTTACATCTGCACATTCCATTTTTTGCCAGATATATAGCCGGGTATTTAGCCAAGCTGCGCCTAAAGGAACTCACCGTTCCCGCACTTTTTTTAATAGGGACATTTTTTATAAGTTCTTTCTACACTATATTTTTGCCTAAGTTTATCGCTAAGGAATCACCCGATTCTTTATCTAAGTTTTATAGTACGGAAATCTTAGGTTCTATCGTTGGGCTTCTTATAATACTTACCTTGGGACAGATAAATTTCCAGATAGTCTTTTTTCTATATTTTGTCTTTTTAGCTGCAATCGCCATTCTACTTACTAAACAAAAATCCATAGCTTTTGTAGTACCAATTTATCTTATAGCTTTTTTCTTCTATTCCCCCTCTCTAGATAAAAATAGCTCTGAGTATTTCTATAAGAATTTCTACCGCCGCTGGTTCAAAGGCAAATGTGAGGTAGTTTTTACTACTCATTCACCCTACCAGAAGATAGAGGTTTTAAAGGACAAAAAGGGTAGAAAGAGGCTTTATTTGAATGGGCTGGAATATTTTAATGCTACAGATTTGGAGTATTTTAACTTCTACCTTTCAGAACTGCCGGCAAGGCTAAGAAATCCTTCCTCAGTTTTGATAGTGGGTAGCGGATCTATGTCTTCGGTTTATCATGTATATAAACATGCAAAGGAGGTTACCACCGTTGAAATTGATAAAAAAGTTTCTGATGTGGGTAAGAAGTATTTTAAGGAGTATAACCATTTAGATGAGATTGACAACTGGAACTTGGTCATAGATGATGCTAAACATTTTCTAAGTAATACCGACAAGAAGTTTGATTTGGTGATAGTAGATATTCCTGCCCCCTACTATATCCAGACAGCCCTTCTATTTACTAGGGAATTTTATTCTATGGTGAAAGATAGGCTAGCTCCGGACGGGGTTATTTCTATATATCTTTGTGAGCGCTTCTCACAGAAAAGAAAAAAATTTATATCAAGCCGTATTATAGCGGCCATAAATACTGTATTTGATGATTTCTGTATCGTATCTTCAAGAAGAGCAGGATATAGTTTTTTAATGGCATCGGAGCAGTTCGACTTTGTTAAAAGCAAAAAACGGATAGCAGATATCATAGATTCAAATAATCTAGATGATAGTTGTCGTGTATTGGATAAAGAGAAGATAATGGAGGTGGTGGCAGATACTAAGCCATCAAGCTTTTCTAATTTAGATATTGTCTTAAACCTAAACTTATGGGCGTTACCTTATGATATCGATTGTAGGTAGAATTCTATATGTTTTATCGTGCGGTATATTCTTCGCCGTTTTACAGGCGGCATACTATTTTCTTTTGTTTATGCTTATATCATCTAGCTTCATTACCTACTTTGCAATGGTTTTTGCTTGGCTTTGTGGTTCATGGGTAGGTTTGAAAATACCTATTAATAATAAAGAAATGCATTTTGCCGCCCTGGCCCTATTAAGCGTTTATGTATTTTATGCCATATCAAGCATATTTCCATTTCAGATGTTTCTTTTACCAATATATCTACTACTTATAAGCTGCTCCTCTTCATATGCGGGCTATTTTTTTAAAGAGCAAAGACGGGCATTTGATCAGGTAAAATATCTTTTCTTGTGGGAGATGGTTGGTTTTATATTTGGATTTATATTTTCCTTTCTTGCTTTCATTTTTTGGGGCAATAGACTGGTTTTATTTGGACCCCTTCTAACCTTTCTCCTTGTATTTACTTGCTTTATTCTGAAAAATTATGTGGTAACATATAAGGTAAATAAAAGTAAGAGAGTTTAATGGGAGGCGTAATATGAAAAGGTTTATATTGGCACTAATTATAATTAGTTTAGTATCATGTATTCTATATGCAAATTTTAGCTATAGCGAGGTT
>CAZOIE010000276.1:0-2970 GCA_964579905.1 uncultured Planctomycetia bacterium | reverse complement strand
TTGATGCCCATTCAATGCGAAGCTTACCCTTCTTTGCCAATGCTAGATTTTTTACCTGGTATTTCAACGTATTTCTCCTTTCTTTTAACCCTCAAATGTAAGTATAAATAGTTCTATATATTATACTAAAAAATTTTTTAATGTAAATTTTTATTTCAATTTTATTTTGAAAAGGATAAAATATACGACATGCATTATTTACCTACGACAAAGCAGGAGATGAACACGCTCAGATGGCCAAGCCTTGACATAATAATAGTAACCGGTGATGCCTATGTAGACCATCCGAGCTTCGGCGCTTCATTAATCGGAAGATGGCTTGAGTATAATGGGTTTAGAGTAGGAATTATAGCGCAACCTGACTATACAAACACCTTGGACTTTAAAAGGCTTGGTAAGCCAAATCTCTTTTTTGGGGTAACCGCTGGAAGTCTGGATTCTATGGTTTCAAACTACACCCCCAATAAAAGAAAAAGAGATACTGATAGCTACTCCCCATCAAAAACCCCTTTTAAGAGGCCTGATAGGGCTACTATAGTATATTCAAATAGAATCAGAGAAGTCTTTAAAGACGTCCCTATTGTTCTAGGCGGAATAGAGGCAAGCTTACGAAAACTCGCTCATTATGACTACTGGCAAGATTCCATAAGACGCTCTATCTTGCTTGATTCAAGAGCAGATATGCTCGTATACGGCATGGGAGAGCTCCAGATTGTGGAATTAGCAAAAAGATTAAAAGGTAAGGAATCAATCTCAAGCATAAATGATATAAAGGGTACATGCATCTTAAGAAAGAACATTAATTTTTTAGAGGATTTTAAAACCCTCCCAAGCCTTGAAGAGGTTAAGGAGAATAAAGATAAGTTTATTGAGGCATTTAAAATATTCTACAGGGAGAATGATCCTATTAGGGGGACAACACTTGTTCAAAAACATGCCAATCAATACGTCATACACCTTCCACCTTCAAAACCACTTAGCCATAAAGAGCTTGATCTTATCTATGAACTTCCCTTTATAAACAACTACCACCCCTCTTATAAAAAACTAGGTGGTGTAGATGCCTTAAAAACGGTAAGGTTTTCAATTACAAGTCATAGAGGTTGCATGGCAAACTGTTCATTCTGCTCCATTGCCGTTCATCAGGGGAAAATCATACAATCAAGGAGTCATTCCTCTATAATAAGGCAAGCGGAGAAAATGTCTAAGGATAAAGATTTTAAGGGTACAATTACCGATATAGGCGGACCAACTGCAAATATGTATATGGCAGGTTGTAGTTTGCAAAAACAACGCGGAAGCTGCCTCAAAAAAGACTGCCTTACCCCATCTGTATGTAAAAATTTAAAACTGGGCGACAAAGAATCTATTGATCTTTTAAGGAAGGTAAGAAATCTGGCGGGCCTAAAGCATGTTTTCATATCAACAGGGGTAAGATATGATCTCTGTTTAGAAGATAAAAAATTACAATACTTGAGGGAGATTTGCAAGCATCATATAAGCGGACAACTAAAGATAGCCCCAGAGCATGTATCTGATAAAGTATTGCGTATTATGAATAAATCATCTTTTGATAGTTATAAAAAATTTTTATGTGAGTATGATAGGATAAATAAATCTCTTAATAAAAAACAATACCTCACGCAGTACTTTATAGCGTCTCATCCGGGATGCACGCTAAATGATATGCTAGAACTGGCACTTTTTATAAAGAAGCTTGGGTATTACCTTAAGCAGTTGCAAGATTTCACTCCAACGCCCATGACTCCTTCAAGCTGTATGTACTATACAAAAAAGGACATTGATGGCTTGAAGAAGATACACGTTCCCGATTCAAAGGAAGAACGCCGAATGCAAAGGGCCCTTATGCAATTTAAGAACCCAAAGAATTATAAATATGTTACGCGCGCACTTAGGGTTATAGGAAGGAATGACCTTATTGGAAACTCCAAGGAATGCCTGATTTCGAAAAAAAAGAAAAAACTACCTATAAATCGTCTGAGATCTCTTTGAACCCACCGAAACAATACTTATTTTAGCCCCTACCAAACCTGAAAGATTCTTAAGGTAACTTTTTGCATTAGCAGGAAGCTTCCTATACTCCTTTATATTGCTAGTATCACTCATCCACCCTTTGAATGTCTTATATATAGGGGTGCATTTATTTAGTAATTCTATATTGGCAGGAAAATCCTTGAAAATCTTTCCTTTGTATTTATAGGCTGTGCATACCTTTAACTCTTTCAAATAATCCAATACATCAAGCTTCATTACGGCAATTCTGTCAAGACCGTTAACCATAACAGAATGTCTAACTATGACCGAGTCAAACCATCCACATCTGCGGGGTCTTCTTGTAGTAGCACCGAACTCCTTCCCACGATGTCTTATCTCATCAAGAAGTGCTTTGGGAAACTGCGTGGGAAATGGCCCTTCTCCAACCCTTGTAGTATAAGCTTTTACTACACCCAAGACCTTATCGATCTTTGTCGGACTTACCCCTGTACCGATACATGCACCACCTGCTGTTGCATTCGAGCTGGTTACATACGGATATGTACCAAAATCAATGTCTAAAAGAGTTCCTTGGGCACCCTCAAATAATATATTCTTTCTTTTTGCTATAGCTTCATTTAGCAATTTAGAAGTATTTGCAGCATACTTAGAAATCTGTCGTTTAAAACCGATATATTGATTAAATATCTTCTTATACGATATCTTATCAACATTGTACAGCTTGCTAAAAATCTTGTTTTTCTCTTCAATATTAAATTTTAGCTTCTGCTTGAATAGCTCTGTATCCAGTAAATCAGCAAACCTTATACCGCATCTGGCCGCTTTATCTATATAGCAAGGACCTATTCCTCGTCCTGTAGTACCTATTTTAAACTTTGTGGAGCGATTCGACTCCTTAACTTTATCTAGAAGCTTATGGTATGGTAGTATTAGATGAACCTGATCGCTTATGAA
>CAZOIE010000275.1:0-2986 GCA_964579905.1 uncultured Planctomycetia bacterium | reverse complement strand
TAAAGAATCTCTATCTGAGTCTGAATAAACAGCAACCGTCCTTATGCCCAATTCTTTACAGGCTCTTATAATGCGTATTGCTATCTCACCACGATTTGCGATTAATATCTTTGAAAACATTTTAACTTGACTCTACCAAAAATAGGGTTTGTCCAAATTCAATGGGATCACCGTTTTCTACAACAATATCTCTAATCTTTCCCTTAACCTCAGCCTTAATCTCATTCATTAACTTCATTGCCTCGATAATACAAATTACCTGCCCAAGATCAATCGAATCCCCTCTTTTCACATAAGGGGGTGATTCGGGAGAAGGCGCGCTATAGAATGTACCCACCATAGGGGCCTTTATCTCGATCAGCTTAAGTGTTTCAGAATCATCTTCAGTTTTTTTCTTAGCCTGTGTAGACTTAAGCGGTTGCTCTGTTATTATAACTTCGTCCTGCAATTCCTGCTTAGAACTCTTCTTCAACTTTATCTTAAACCCATCCTTCTCAATCTCAAACTCAGAAAGATTATTTTCATTCATAATGCCTATCATTTCTTTAATTTCTTTTAAATTCATTCAATCCCCCTACTGTTAAAGAAGATTTAACATCTTCCAACGTACTCACCAGTACGAGTATCTATTTTTACGAGATCTCCCGTTTTAACAAAAAGTGGAACTTGGATTGATGCCTCAGTCTCAAGCACGGCACTCTTAGAATTGCTGCGCGCTGAGTCACCCTTTATACCTGGCTCCGTATATTTTATCTTAAGTTCAACAAATATCGGTAAATTAACTCCTATTAACTTCCCGTCACAAAATCTTCCGCTTACCTCAAGGTTATCCTTCAAAAACTTTACCCCTTTCCCAAGCTCGTCCTCTGATATAAATATCTCCTCATATGTTTCATAATCAAGAAAGTAATAAAGCTCAGATGATTTATATAAAAATTGTAGTTTTCTTTCTTCAATAAATGCATCTTCAACTTTTTCACCAGCCCGAAAGGTCTTATCTATGATCGTCTTCTGCTTTAGGTTCCTAAGCTTTGTTCTTACAAACGCTCCCCCTTTTCCAGGTTTTATATGCTGAAACTCAACAATTGCATAAAGCTCTCCCTCAAGCTTAATGGCAATACCATTTTTAAATTCATCGGTACTTATCATTATTATATCACCTTATGTTTAAGCTTTTTTCTGTTAAAACCTCACAACCCGACTTGGTTACAACCACCATATCCTCTTTTCTAAATCCTGCTAAATTGGGAATATATATACCTGGTTCTATTGTAAAAACCATATTGGGTTGTAAAATCTCTTTGCTTTGCGTTGAAATCCTGGGTAGCTCATGCACCTCTCTTCCAACACCATGTCCTAAGGAGTGCCCAAAGAACTTTTCCAATCCTTTGGCTTTCAGAAAGTTGCGTACGCTTAACTCTATATCACAAGCCCTAACTCCTGGCTTAATCTTCTCTATTGCAACTCTCTGAGCCTCTATAATAGACTTATATAACTTCTTATAATAGACGTTAATTTTACCTAATGAAAAAACTCGTGTCAAGTCTGAATTATAACCACATAAACGAACTCCAAAATCAACCAGGACAGAATCATCTTTCGTGATTTTTCTACTTGAGACTATAGAATGGGGCATGATAGAATTTGCTCCAGAAGCAACAATCGTATCAAATGCTGGTCTATCACCACCCTTTGTTTTAATGAAATTATCTAACATTGCAGCAAAATCTTTTTCCCTCAGACCTGCCTTAAGACTTTTCTTTATAAAGTTCAAACAAGAAAGCGTTACATTTATACAATTCTTTATCAAGAGTAACTCTTCTTTAGTTTTTATCTTTCTTAAATCTTCAACAATCCCAATAGTAGGAATAAATTTTACTTTACCAACTAGTTTCTTTAATTTAGAAAATTGATCAAATGATAGATTGGTAGATTCAAAACCCAGTCTTTTTACTTTCAAATCCTTGCATAGCTGTAAAATATACCTAAAGAATGGCTTTTTGCACTCTATTAATTCAAAACCCTCAAGTTCTCTTTTTGCCTGTACAGTATACCTAGAATCGGTTAAGAAAAACTTCTTGCTAGGGGTTATGAATAAAGATGAATCACTTCCAGTAAAACCACTCAAATAGGAACAGTTCTGTTCCTTGGTAATTAAAATACCATCAATGGTTTTTTTATTAAGCCTCTTTACGAGCAGATCTATTGCTTTATTTTTCACTTAATTGAAAGTTTTGAGGTAAGTATCCCGTAGGCACAAACACCCTTTTTATCGTTTGGGTTTCTTACGAGAAGGTGATTTCTTTTTTTTCTCTTTCAAAATTTCTATAGCAGCAAGTAAGGCGAGAATATAACTATTTTGGCCAAACCCACAAATCTGTCCTTTTACAACAGGTGCAATGAGAGATTTATTGCGAAACTCTTCCCTGGCATAAATATTTGAGAGATGAACCTCAAGCGTTGGAACATCTCCGGCAGCACTAATAGCATCTCTTATTGCAACACTTGTATGTGTATACGCAGCAGGGTTTATTATAATAGCATCAAATTTACCCTTAGACTTTCCGATTAAATCAACTATCTCACCCTCATAATTTGTCTGTATAATCTTAAGTTTAATCGCATTTTTTTCTGCAATCTTCTTAAGAGAAGTATTAATATCATTGATAGTATTAAACCCATAAACCTCCGGTTGCCTTTTTCCTAATAGGTCTAGGTTAGGACCATGTATTATGAGTATTTTCTTCATTTTAAATCTCCTTAAAGGTATTAATTATTGCTTTTCCCCTAGGGGTCAGTCCATCTTTGCTTCTTCAACAAGCATTATAGGGATATCATCCCTTATAGGATACCTTCTTTTGCATTTGGTACATACTAAATGCTCTTCTTTAAGTTCCACTGATACCTTGCAAACAGGGCAGGCAAGAATACCCAGTAAATCTTTATCTATCATCTTTAATCCTCCAACTTTTCCATTTCTTCAAGT
>CAZOIE010000274.1:1130-3006 GCA_964579905.1 uncultured Planctomycetia bacterium | reverse complement strand
GGAAGGACTGGAATATAAGGACGTAGAAGAATAAACATGGCAAAAAAGAAGTATTTATTCGCATCAGACTTTGATAAGACCTTGAGCTTTGACGATGGCGGGGAACTCTTAAGCTTGAAGCTTGGCATACAGCCGGAGGACTTCAAGAAAAAGATAAAGGAAATTACCCGCAGGAACATCGTCCAGTTGGGCGGCGAGCTTGTGCACTTGTTCTTAAGGGACAAGGACTATATAGGTAAGGTGATTAAGGATCTCCTTATTGAAGTCGGAAGTGAAATCAAACTGAAAAAAGACGTCGCAGCCCTGTTTAAGATACTGACAGAGGGGGTAGATGGATTTACTTTCTGCCCGTATGTGGTATCGGCTGCTCCAAAGGAGATAGCGGTTGAGGCCCTAAAGGGCATATTGCCTTCCGAGCGCATATTCGGCACCAAGCTGATCTATGATAAAAAAGGCACAGTAGTGGACGTTGAGAGGACCAACGCCGCCCATGCGAAGGTCGCTACAGTAGATACGCTTAAGGAAAAAGAAAAGGTGCCGCATGACCGCATCATCTATGTGGGTGACGGCGCAAGTGATATTCACGTAATGCTGCATATACTTTCCTACAGAGGTTATCCCATCACAGTGTCCCCGGCCCCGTACATGGGCCATATCTGTAGACGCACAGTGCTTTCCGATAACGTCCTTAGTATCCTCATACCTATCCTGGAGGACATAGTCGAGATGTCCGAGACTGAGGTCAGGGACTTTTTCGAGGAAAAAGGCCACTCTGTCAAAGACTGGAGCAGGGCAAAGACAGAGTGGGTAGACCTGGAAGAATAAAATAATCTATGAAAACAGGCGTCAGTTATTTCGCAAGGACCCGCTATCAGCATTTAAAAGAGGATATGGCCGCTATCAAGCGGAATAACTGCAGTTATGTAGTCCATACCTATAGCGAGTCGGATAAGGAATTTTGTAAAGGCACCATTGAGAAACTCATAAAGTTTTCCCACGATGCAGGTCTAGAGGTATGGCTTGATCCCTGGGGTGTAGGAGGAGTTTTCGGGGGAGAGAGCTATTCGGCGTTTGCCTCCCGGAACCTTGATGCAAGACAGATCTCTACAAATGGCGACTCCCTTCCGGTTGCATGCTTCAATAATGGAAAATTTAAGACATTTATGAAAGAATGGATAGATTCTGCCATTGAAGTCGGTGCGGACAATATTTTCTGGGACGAGCCTCATTTTTATATCTATTATAAGGAGAATTTGGATGAAAAGATAGGCTCAAAGCTCTGGGCATGCAGGTGCGAATCATGCAAAAAGCTTTTTAAGAAGAAGTACTCATCCGACATGCCATCTATTATGGATGTGAAAGTGCAGGAGTTTAAAGAGGAATCAATAGTTGATTTTATAAAGGAAATGGCAGGCTATGTTAAAATAAAGGGTCTAGAGAATAGTTTTTGTTTCCTGCCTGTAGATGGACCCATAGGAGGCGTAAGGAACTGGGATAAATTCGCATCTATAGAACCACTTGATATAATAGGTACAGACCCCTACTGGGCGACTGATAGAAAGATTACTGCCAAAGAGTTAGAGGAGAAAGTCTCTACCTTTTCCAAAAAGATAAAGACACTGTGCGATAAATATGGCAAAGAGCCTCAAATATGGATACTGAACTTTAATATAAAAAGAGATACAGAAGAAAATATAAAACTAGCGGTCAAAGCAGCCTATAAAGAGGGCATAAGGAACCTGGCTGCCTGGAGTTATTACGGCACTGAGATGATGGGTTCTCTCTCGTGCGAAAGGCCTGATGAGGTATGGAAGACATTGGGCCAGGCTTACAATAAAGCAATTAAAGACAGTAAAATAATAGCAGAACCTAAAGC
>CAZOIE010000274.1:0-1072 GCA_964579905.1 uncultured Planctomycetia bacterium | reverse complement strand
TTATTATATGATACACTTGTGCCGATATAAGCATATTCTTTAAAAAAATCTTTATTATATCATTATAATAGGTTATTAAAAAAGGGGGAAAAATGCCTATAGATTTGAATGATAATGTACTTACAGACCACGCCAGAAAAAATCTCGCCATCTTAGAAAGTATCAGAAGGAATAAGAGTATCTCAAGGACTGATATATCCAAAATAACAAAATTAAATATTGTAACAGTATCAAATTACGTCAATAATTACATAGACCAGGGCCTGGTTGTCGAAAAGGGCCTGGATATCTCATCGGGCGGCAGAAGGCCGACTATCGTTGAGCTGAACCCTAAGTTCGGGTATGTGATAGGCGTGGATCTTGGATTGAAGAGGGTCTCGGCTGTCCTGACAGACCTTGAGACCAATATCCTGTCCAAGGCAGTTATGCCACGGCCGGCAAGGGGTGAGGAGGAAGTTGTCCAGACTCTCCTGAACGCCATTGATGAGGTCATTGACAAGTCGAAGATAGATACCTTCAAGATAAAGGGTATTTGTATAGGCGCATCCGGAGTTATTGATAAGACAGCAGGTACCATACATTCCACAGCCGGGACGGTGAGTATCTACGTGCCAGTCACAAGTGTTATCGAGCAGAAATTCAATATCCCTACTTACCTTGAGAATGATGCAACCTCAGCTGCCTACGGCGAATGGTCGCTCGGACTGGGCCATACAGCCGATATAAAAGTACTCCTATATATGCATTCAGGTGTGGGCTGCGGTATTATTATAGACGGAGAGATATACCAGGGTGCAAGCGGGACAGCGGGTGAGCCGAGCATCAAAGAGCCTGATGTGGAACATTCACCGTGCTGGATAGGCCCGAGGTGTCCTGTGGCGCCGTGGAACATAGACATTTGGATGGCGGATGATGTAAAGGCTGCCATTTCAAAGGGCGAACAGACAAAGATAAGCGAAGTGGTCAAAGGCGAAATAAAGAATATAGATATGTATACGATATTTGAAGCGGCAAAGCAGAGGGACGAGCTGGCGTTGAAATTGATCCAGTCTGCAGGGAGGAACCTCGGTAT
>CAZOIE010000273.1:0-3009 GCA_964579905.1 uncultured Planctomycetia bacterium | reverse complement strand
ATCATGGCAATTGGAGCTGGATCGGTTGCCGTCTCAGCACGGCCTAGCTTACCTACAACCCATTCGACCTCTTTTGGAAACTGGTTCTTTATAATAATATCCTGCTTCTGCATTACGCTATGTGCCTGCGTAAGCGAAACACCCGGTAAAAATACCGGCATAAACAACAAATCCCCTTCATTGAGCGGAGGCATGAACTCCTGTTTCATCAATGAGCCACATAATAAGCCTACTACAATAACACCTATAGAAAGAACAACTACTATACCTTTGTTCTTAACTGACCATTTAATAATAGGGTTGTATCCTTTAAATAAAACCTGGGCGGTTTTATTCTCCTCAACAGGTTTTAATCTTCCTCTTAAAAGGTAGTAGCATAACGTTGGAAGCAGTGTAAGTGCGATAATAGCGGCAGCTACCATAGTAAATGTTTTGGTAAATGCAAGGGGCTTAAAAAGCTTTCCAGCCTGGCCTGTCAAAACAAACACGGGTATAAAGCCAACAATCGTAGTTAGAAGTGCAAATAAAACAGGCTTTCCAACCTCTTGAGAGCTATCTATGCAGGTATTCAACCTTTCCTCTTTGCTTAGCTTATCTACTTTTAACTCTTTTTTTCTTTCAACAAGTCTTCTGTAGATATTCTCTACCAGTACACAACCGGAATCAACCATAACACCTATGGCTATAGCAATACCACCCAGGCTCATTATGTTTGCATCGACCCCGAATTGCCGCATAAATACAAAGGCTATCAAAACACCCATCGGTAGAACCAAAGATATAACCACACTTCCCCAAAAATGTAACAGAAAAATAATAATAACGAATATGGTAATGATAATCTCCTGCACAAGCGCTGTTCTTAGGGTGTCTATGGACCGTAGAATAAGCCCTGTTCTGTCATAAAAAGGAACTATCTTCACGCCTTTGGGCAATCCTACGGAAAGCTCTTTTATCTTAGCTTTTATCCTCTCAATAACCTTAAGAGGGTTCTCTCCGTAGCGCATCAGTATAACCCCGCCTGTAACCTCCTGACCCTCCTTATCAAGCACCCCTCTACGAAACTCAGGACCAATCGCTACACCAGCTATGTTTTTGACGTATATCGGCACTCCCTCTTTTTCTCCGACCACGATATTTTCAATATCGGACACGCTTTTAATAAAACCCAAGCCACGAATTATAAACTCTGCGCCTGCTTCCTCAAAAACCTTGGCCCCTACATCTATATTGGAACCCTTAACTGAATTTATGACCTGATGAATCTTGATATTATGAGCTAAGAGTTTATTTGGATCTATATCTATCTGGTACTGTTTTACATATCCGCCAACAGAGGCCACCTCTGAAACACCTTCAACGGCCGTTAACTGATATCGAATATACCAATCCTGGATAGAACGAAGTTCAGCCAGATTATATCCATCTCCTTCAACGGTATACCAGAATATCTGGCCAAGTGCTGTAGCATCAGGCCCCAGGGTAACAGAGGCATCCTTTGGAACATCCTTCTTTGCAAAATCAAGACGCTCAAGTACACGGGTCCTTGCCCAGTAAAAATCGGTACCATCCTCAAATATCATATTTATAAGACCGAATCCAAACGCAGATGTAGAGCGTACCACCTTTACTTTGGGAGTACCCATTAATCCTGTGGTTAAAGGATATACAACCTGATCCTCTATATCCTGCGGGCTTCTTCCGGGCCAGTCTGCATATACCAATATCTGAAGTTCACCGATATCGGGTATTGCATCAACCGGTGTATCCTGCATAGATGAAAATCCCCACACTACAACAAGTACAAAGGCCGCTATAACCAAGAACCGGTTTTTAAGACATATTTCTATAATCTTTTTTACCATATCTCTACCTCGCTTAATGCTGGTGAAGTGGTGTAGTCTTTTTATCTTCAGAACCCAAGGCACCTCCGTAAGCACTCGCTGCTACACCGGAGATTTGACTTTGTGAATCAATAAGAAAATTCGCCTCTATAACTACAAATTCACCTTCATCTATACCTCTTAATACCGGATAGAACTTTGCTTCTCTATCATCTATTGTCGCAGTAGCCTCTGGTCCAACCTCAACCAATCTTCCCTCATATTGTCCATCCTTCTTATCAATCCAGACTACTCTACGGGCACCTGTATTAAGAACGGCTCCCTTGGGTATGGCCAGTACCATATGCTCATTATTTGGCCCTACATACATGCTCTGTATTATCACGTCTACATACATCTGGGGTTTCAATCTTAATCCCGGATTTTCTATTTCAGCTCTGAATCTCAATGAGCGTGTCTTTGGATCAATTACAGGGTTAACGGAGGATATTACACCAAAAAATTCTTCACCTGGAAGACTGGAGGTGGTTACCTTAACCTTTGCTCCTTTCTTCACCCAACCCATCTCATACTCATACACATCAGCATAAACCCACATCTTCTCTTCAGGCAAAATAAGACTGGTTTGGACCTCTCTTGTTTTTTCAAGTTCCTCTATCTGCTCATTACTTAATCCTAAGAGTGTTAATTTTCTTTTAGAGGATTCAGCTAACTTCTTAGCCCGTTCTTTGATTTCAGGAATGCCACCCTCCCGCATCTTATCCAGCGCTTTAATGGTAGATATAAATTCTTCCTGGGCAATTGCAAGCTGAGGATCATACGCTACAGTACCTACAGTTCTTATTTCCTTATAAAGGTGTAGTTTTTTAGCAGGTCTTGTCTTGACACCGGCAAGTGATGCCTGCTCTCCCTTTACCTTTACACGGCTTACAACACCCTTCAATTTATCCGCCTCTTCCTTGGTCAGTTGACGTAACGGTCTTCGACATACAGGGCAGTTCATTTTATGTCCTTCGATTGTAAAAGAATGTTCCCCACATATGCAGTTTACATCAGGTTCTCCTTTATCGCAGTGGGGACAATCTCCATCACCACTAACACCGCAACCATAATAAACACCTTCTGCTTCCTTTTGTGCTTCCTTATATACAGGCGTCAGGTTCAT
>CAZOIE010000272.1:0-3017 GCA_964579905.1 uncultured Planctomycetia bacterium | reverse complement strand
GAAAAACACCGAAGGTGGTTGAAGCCGGACGACTGCGATTGCCGAGGGAGGGAATAACCGACAGCATTTTATCTAAATTATTCTATATCCTTTAAAATATTTATAGACAATTGAACACATTGTCCACTTTTATCATGAATAGTAAGAGCACATTCAAGATTTGGAGAAAGAATAATAAGAAGCGGCAGATCAATGCGATACGTATCCTGTTTTGCAATCTCTGTTAAAGATTTTATATCTGTCCCACTAGGCGAATTTGCTCCCTGAGGATGGTAATGCCATTCGCCTAAATACAATCCCTTGTCACCAAAAACCTGAAAAGCATTCTCTAATTCCTTTTGAGTAAATTCTTCATCCTTTAAGAAATAAGTCTCTGTCTTAGTAGCCCGTGGGCCAGGCTCTGTTGCTTTATTAATGACAAATTCACCACTTTCAGTTATGCATCCAATTAATACTCCTCCTGTTTCTAAATTATTTGACTCCTTAATTTCTTTTTTCATCAGCTCATATGCTTCGCTAGTTATGGATACCTTTTTTGCATGAATACTTTGACAAATGCAACATTTAGGATGTGGAGGCAAAAATTTAGAATTTATTACTCCCCATGCTCCATCATTGAGGTCAATATCCTGCAATGGCTCTGTACTAAAAACCCAATGGTTTTTTTCTATTCCTTTACCTTGTAAGTAATCAATTACAATTCGTGAAGCGATTGAAGAAATTAATTTTAGATCAGCTGCACTAGCCGGACGGACAGGATTATTGCATTCATTTGTAATAATAGGCAAATCTTTATCTTCTTCAATATTAATAAATAAATCATTACTCTCTTGCAGATAAAGAGCTAAACAGTTTTTACATGCATCTTCTTTAGGCTTTACACGGAATATTCTAGCAGCTTTGCCGCCACGTAAAGCTCTTGCATAAAATACTATTCTGTTGTTCTCAATAGATTTCTCATTTAGAAAAGATTCGATATTGTCATCTGCAATTGTTGAGACAGCAATGAATTCGGGAGGAATATATTCATTAAAATCACTTTTTAGAATATCACACCCTTTCATTGTTAGATTTACGAAAGGATTATGTAACGCTAAATATTCCGCCATGGCAAAAACCTTAGGAAAACTTACTCTATTTAATCCAATACAATGTCTAATAGAATTATGGGCATTTAATACCTCTTTATCTACGAGCATCAAATTTCCTACTCCTGCCTTACACAAACAGTCTGAGACTTCAGAGCCTAGAGCCCCACAACCAATTAAAGAAACGTTTGCTGTTTTCAATATGTCTCTATCTGCCCTACCAACATTTCTCTTGTGAAAATATGGCTCTGTAATATACTCCTGATAAACTGAGCTTATAGAATAATCTAAAAGCCGTTCTTTTATTTCTTCTGAATCATCTTTGATTAATACAGTTCGTGTACCCTTTTTAAGTCTCAACATCTGCCAATCTTTATTTTGGAATCTCCCGGGAAATCTAAACCCTATATTTATAGTATCAGGAAGCTTTTTCAACTCACTTTCTAAAGCTCCAATCAATTCATTAAAACCATTGTTTTCATCACCTCCACCAATATATTCAGCAAATTTATTAATCGTAGAAAAGGGTTCTGGCTCTTTATCTATATCCCACCAATATCCCAGAACTATATTTCCTTTATCAATATCTTCTTGAAATTTATCATCTCTTGTTCCATTCAAAAATTGCAATATCTTCTTTGGATCAGGAATGTGGGCAAAAAGAACAAAGTTCTCCCTTGTGTAAATTTTTGGTAGCAATTGAATACCTGCTCTATTACTTCCGGCAAGTAAAATACCAACATAAGTTTTCTTTAGTTTATTATTTGCAAAATAATTTGCAGGCATAATTGTCGATAAGCCTGCGTAGAATATACCCTTTACTATATCTTTATCGAAAAACAAATCTGGCAATAAATACTGAATCTCGTAACACCGTTTTCTGAAATGATAGAATAATTCTACTTCCCTACTGTCCTTTGGGATTCTACCAGCCAACCAAATGCGAATTCTTTTTAATATATGTTTTACATTAAACACTTCTGCATTTTCATTATGCAAATCACCTATTTCGATAAAGCAGATACTCCCATCTTCATTCTGATGCCTTCTATTAAAAAATCTGACTTTGTCGGAAATAGCATTTGGTATATCGATGGGTGAAACTTTGGCTAAGTCTCTAGTTTCAGACTCGCTTAAAGAATTTTGTAATACATATACCGCAGGTGGAATATAAGGCGTTGCATCTGGATAGATAATAAGAATATGGTAACGTTCTGTTTTTTCTTTGTGAACAATAATGCAGCCGGAAGAAACAAGTGTTCTATCGATAAATTGATGCCCTTCCCTGTAGATTGAACTATTAGACAATTCAATAGACTCGGAATAGAGCCAGCTTGGATATTTAGAGAACCAACTCATTGTTACCCCATAGGTTTTCTATCAATCTTCGTAACCACCCCTGTGTAAATCTTTTTATCCTCATTATCATCTTCTTTCTTATTACCATTGCCATATTCTTCCACTAATACATCATCGGGATAAATTTCAATATCACCATCATCTTTAATATCAACAATAACACATTCTCTTTTTTTACCTAAATGGTGGAGATTATCACTCCCAACTTTTTCTTCATATAACTTCATCGCTTCTTTATGGGGGTGATTATGTTTGCTTTCTTTACTTTTCGGAGCACTAACAATGATGTGCTTGGGATCAATTGTATCTATATGTTTTTTATATGGATCTTCTTTGTCCGGTTCACCTTTCCAGAAAAATGAATTTGAACCATGGTGAACTGCACTGAGGACAAATGAAGGCAACCTATCCTTATGATAATCAGCAATATGTTCTGTCCACGCAACATAATCAGCGTCACCTGTTATTAGTATTTGTTTTTCATCTTTCCCATACTTAAAACGAATTACTGCACACTGCTCATGTATCCTGCCATATCTAGCTTCAGGCTTTTCGTCTTCAATATCATCA
>CAZOIE010000271.1:0-3056 GCA_964579905.1 uncultured Planctomycetia bacterium | reverse complement strand
CTTTATGAAATCAATCTTTGTAGGCCTCATTATTCTAAGCATTTTTAGCTTTGTGAAATTCTTATTCTGACTCAATATGTCAAATATTAGACGAGTTACCACCAGAGCAGTATACATACTAGCACAAAGACCAATCATAAGGGTAATAGCGAACCCCCTTATAGGGCCTGTGCCAAAGTAAAAGAGAATCACAGCTGCAATGATTGTAGTAATGTTTGATTCAACGATTGCAAGAAATGCCTTTTTAAATCCATTGTCTATAGAAAGCCTCAGTGACTTTCCAAGGTTAAGCTCCTCTCTAATCCTCTCAAAAATAAGAACGTTTGCATCAACTGCCATACCTAGGGCGAGTACGATACCCGCTATGCCGGGAAGGGTCAAGGTAGCCTTAAATGTTCCAAAGGTTGCCATATTAAGTAGACCAAGTGTTCCTACCAAAATTATAAGATTTAAAATAAGTGCACAAGATGCAATCCAGCCAGCGAGAAGGTAATATATAACCATAAATATCAATACTAATATACCGCCGAAGGTTATGGCTTTAATACCCTTTCTGATTGAATCTTGTCCCAAGAGTGGTCCTACTGTACGCTCTTCTTCTATCCTTACAGGACATGGAAGCGCACCAGCGCGCAGTATGATGGATAAATCCTTAGCTTGATCCTGAGAAAACCGACCAGATATCATGGCCCTGCCGCTTGGAATCCTCTCATTTATTACAGGCGCAGAGTGCACATTACCATCTAAGACAATAGCAAGCCTCTTACCAACATTTTCACCGGTAACCTTTGCAAAGCGTCTTCCACCTTTAGAGTTAAATTGAAGTTGAACTATCGGTTCATTGAACCTCGAAGGATCTAGTCCTACTGTAGCATCTACCAAGACCTCACCCGTTATAGCCGCATCCTCCTCAAGCAGAATATTCTCATCCTGAAGCTTCTTTAGTTCATAACCTTCAGGAACCTTGCCAGCAAGTGCCTCATCGATAAGCCTCGAATCTTCCGACACAAGCTTAAACTCCAGATGGGCAACCTTGCCCACAATCTCCTTGGCACGTTCCCTATCCGTTATGCCGGGAAGCTGAATTATTATTTTGTTAAGACCTTGCTTTTGTATTTGTGGTTCCTTAACACCGAACTGGTCTATTCTGTTTCGTATGATCTCAAGGGCTCTGTCAGCAGCATCCTTCTTAGCCTCATCAGGCAGATCGCTGGTATCAACGTACAATACAAGATGCATTCCGCCTTGCAGGTCAAGACCCAGATTTATCTTCTTCTGGGGAGGATATGCCCCAATTATACACATCACTATTACAAATACTAAAACACCTATCCTTAGCTTAAGTGACTTTACCATTATTCTCCTTCTCCTTTAATTAGTCTGAGGTTGCTCTTCTGTTTTTCTTTGTTTTTTTATCTGAGCTACGGCGGACTTTTGAAACTCCACTTTTACGTTATCATCTATCCTTAAAACAACTGTCGTATCCTTGACGTTTACAATCGTTCCATGTACACCACCTGCTGTTACAACCTCATCATTTTTCTTTAAGGCGGTAAGCATCTGCTCAACGGCTTTTTGTTTCTTCTGTTGTGGCCGTATAAGCAAGAAATAGAATACAAAAAATACCAGTAATATTGGAAGAATATTTACCAAAAATGGTGCCTGTGGTGCAGCGGCTGGCGCCTGTGCCTGTGCAAAAACAAACATTATGAACCTCCTTTATGCATTATAGTGTCTACCTTTTGATTTTCCTTATATTTTACCTCAAATTCCCTTTTAAATTCTAAAAAATTTCCTTTTTCAATAGCCTCTCTTATCTTGTACATAAAGCTTGTATAAAAGTACAGGTTATGAAAAGACATTAACCTAAGCGCAAGCGTTTCATCTATCGTAAATAGATGCCTTATATAAGCCTTAGAATAATTTTTACAGCTAAAGCAATCGCAATCTGGGTCTATCGGTGACTTATCTTTAGAATACTTTAGGTTTCTTATTGTAAGCTTTCCTTCCCAGGTAAAGGCGGTACCGTTCCTGCCGTTTCTTGTAGGAATAACACAATCAAACATATCGGCCCCTTGCGATATCGCACTTAGTATATCGAGCGGGCTTCCTACTCCCATTATGTACCTGGGCCTATCCTCCGGTAATAGCCTCAAAGAAAAGTCCAGAATCTCAAGCATAAGATCCCTTGGCTCACCAACGCTAAGACCTCCTATGGCATAGCCTGGGAAATCCATCTCCAGCAGCTCATTTATTGCACGCTTTCTTAAATCTAGGAAGCTACTCCCTTGGACAATTCCAAATAATATATGGTTATTATCATAGCACAAAGATCTGGAACGTCTAGCCCAATTTAGGGTTAGATCAAGTGAGGTCTTTGCATAATCCCTCTCACAAGGGTAATGTACACATTCATCAAGCGGCATAATAATATCACTCTTAAGATGCCTTTGAATTTCAACTACATCCTCAGGACCAAAGAAATGTCTTGAGCCATCTATATGTGATTGAAACTCAACCCCTTCAGGTGTTATCTTTCTTAAACTCGACATACTAAAAACCTGATAGCCACCGCTATCGGTTAATATAGGTCCTGACCAGTTCATAAATTCATGTAAGGAGCCAAAATGTTTAATTATATCTAATCCTGGCCGTAGATACAGGTGATAGGTATTGGAGAGTATCATCTCAAGCCCTATCTCCTTTAACTCCTCAGTAGATAATGTCCTAATAGCTCCATATGTTGCACAGGGCATAAAGCATGGTGTATTAACCAAACCGTGAGCGGTCTTGAGTTGTCCAACCCTCGCCTTTGTATCTTTATCTTTATTGACGACTTTAAACATTTGCTAAATTATAAGCATCGCATCCCCATAACTGAGGAATCTAAAACGCTCCCTTTTTGCAACCTCATATGCCTCAAGAAGAAGCTTTCTGTCACAAAATGCACTTACCAGCATCATAAGACTGGTCCTTGGCATATGGAAGTTCGTAAGTAGCATATCTATGACATTAAAGTTAAATGGGGGGTAGATAAATAAATCTGTATCTCCCTT